>DAIQNO010000057.1:0-10411 GCA_036788355.1 Opitutales bacterium
GGGTGCTCCGCCGGGACTTTTTAAGGTGGGGTGCCGACGAGGACGTCGGCGTTCCCAGGGGGTCTCCGCCGGGACTTTTTAAGGTGGGGTGCCGACGAGGACGTCGGCCTTCCCAGGGGGGTGCTCCCAGGGGCGTCTCCGGCGATCCCTACATACTGCAGCCTCTTCCCGCAGAATTAATCACGCCCTGACTGGCGATGGGCGGCGGATTTTGCTGGAAGTCTGAGGCCGTAACGGTGAGCGTCGCGGTGGCGGTGGGAACGGAAATCGTGGTCGGATGGGTGAACCTACGGAGATTTTGGTGCAAGGAGCGCGGGTGCATAACCTGCAAAATCTGACGTTGCGGCTGCCTCGGAATCGGCTGGTGGTGGTGACGGGGGTCAGCGGCTCCGGGAAGTCGTCGCTGGCTTTCGACACGATTTATGCGGAGGGGCACCGGAAGTTCATGGAGAGCCTTTCGGCGCGGGCTCGGGCGACCATGGAGGTGCTTCCGAAGCCCGATGTGGACTTTATCCACGGACTGAGCCCGGTGATCGCCATCGAGCAGCGGACGGGGGCGGGCGGGAATCCCCGCAGCACGGTGGCCACGGTGACGGAGATCGCGGATTATGCGCGGCTGCTGTGGACGGTCGCGGGGGTGCAGTTTGATCCGTTGGACGGGGCACCCATCACCCAGCGCAGTTTCGATGACTGCCTCGCGGCGGTGCTGGCGTATCCGGAGGGGACGCGGGCGATGTTGTTGGCACCGTGGATGACGGCTCGGGCGGCGGTCTTGCGGGAGGAGTTGCCCCGGATCCGCCAGCGCGGCTACCAGCGGGTCCGGCTGGATGGGGAGATCCTTGAGCTGCGGGGGGACCACGATGAACTTCCCCTGCCCAAGGGCCGGGCCGAGGCGACGGTCGAGGTGGTGATCGACCGGATTGTGCTGCGGGCGGATCAGCGGAGCCGGCTGGCCGACAGTCTGGAGTTGGCCTTTCGGGAGGGCCGCGATCAGGCTCTGGTGATGGTGCAGGTGGAGCGCGACGGCGCCTGGGAGGTGCTGACGCTCAGCCAGAAGCTGGCCGGGAGTCGCTCCGGTGTCGTTTACGAGGCCCTGACGCCTCGGCATTTCTCCTGGAACCACGCGGAGGGGGCGTGCCCAACTTGCGGCGGCTTGGGCCAGACATTGCAGTTCGCCCCGGAGTTGGTCGTGCCGGACGCTGCGTTGTCGGTGAAAAGCGGGGCGATCAAGCCGTGGCGATTGGGCTCGAAGGCGATGATTATCTTGCGGAACAGCATCTTGAAGCAACTGGCCGAACAGGTGCCCTTCGACCCAGATTGCCCGTGGCAGGATCTCTCGTCCGAGGTGCAGCAGTTGCTGCTCCACGGCAGCGGTGAACGGCTTTTTTCGATCAAGCTGAAGCGGGGGAAGGCGGTGCCGGTGCCCGCGCCTTTCGGCGGGGTGATCGCCGACCTGACGACGACCCGGCAGCAGACTAGTTCGGAGGGGTTGCGGGCGCGATTGATGGCGTATCAGGTGGCCCATCGTTGCGAGGACTGCGGCGGTGGGCGCCTCAACGCCCGAGCGCGGAAAGTGCTGGTCAACGGGCTGAGCTTTCCGGAGTTTATGGCGCTCGACATCGCCCGAGCCCGCCGATTCATTCAGGCCCTAGGGTTGTAACCACCATCGTTTTCGACTTTGGGCTTCCGTTGACGAGATTTTGCGACCTTTCGCTTTCAATAGGGAGGCCCGTTCCTAACTCTGCATCACGACCTTCCAGGTGAAAACGCTTCCGCCAGTGCGTTCTAGGGCCGCTACGACGCCCGACTCAACCGCTTCCAAGCCGACGGCGTCGCGGTCGCCCCAAGGTGCTGAGGTGGCAGGCTCCGCGCAGTTGACGATGACGGACGGGAAACTTGCGGTGGGGAAGGGCAGTTTTGGTCACCGTTCCCGGGAGAGGGTGTTTCTGTGGTGGTGGAATGTGGCGTTTAATGCGCTAGCGAGTCTGCCGGGCGTGGGCTGGCAGCCTCGCGAGTTGTCGTTTCAGGATGGATTGTGGCGGGCGTCGTTTCGGGATGGGCGGTGCCTGTGGTTCGTCGCGCAGCGGCGTTTCCGGCTTTACGGGCGGGGTTTTCGGGCGCGGTTGGATCGGGTGGCCAGTCGCTACGGCGCAGGGTCGGCTTTTCAGATCGCGCCGGGGGCGACGGTGGTCGAGGTCGGGGCCAATGTCGGGGAGTTTACGCTCTGGGCAGCGGAGGCCGGGGCTCGCGTGTTTACCGTGGAGCCAGATCGACGCCACCTGCAGGCCCTTTCGCGCAATGTGGCTGCCTACGATGCTCTGGGTCGAGGGCCGGAGGGTAGTCGGATGGAAACGTCGGAGCCATCGCTGACGACGACCACCCGCCGTCCCGGTGATGATCGGGTGACGGTGGCCCCGGTGGCCTGTTCCGACCGCGATGGCGAGGCGACTTTTTACGCCTTTCCGGAGGGGGCGGATAGCTCCTTGATTCCGCCGACGCACTTCGGCGAGCAATACACGGTGCCGGTGCGTCGGCTGGACTCTTTGGCTGCAGAGTGGGGAGTCACCTCGGTGGACTTGCTGAAGTGCGATGCCGAGGGCGCGGAGCCTGAGGTGCTCCGGGGGGCGGCGGGGCTGCTGCCGCGGGTGCGACGGGTGACGGTGGATGTCAGCCCGGAGCGAAATGGCACGTCAACGGCGGAAGCTTGCGAGGCCATCCTCAAGGCAGCGGGCTTTCAGACGCGGTTTTTGAATAAAGGGCGGATTTTGCTGGGGGAGCGGTCTTAAAAACGCGCTTTTGGGGTGCGGCGGGGGCAGCGACCCTTTTCCGGCACCGTAGAGACCCGGTTGCAGAGAAATGCAACGCCGACGGGCAGGGTTTTCCGGTCACGATCTTGTCGGCGGTTCCGGCGGCCGGCGGGTCGAGTCAGTCGGTTGCGAAAAATCCCGACTGAGGGCTTAAACTCGGCGTTGAAAAGCGAGGGAAACTCGGTATTATTTAGGTTTTCGTAAGCTCTTGAAAAAGTATGATTGCCTTGTGGTCGGCAGTGGCATTGCCGGCTTGAACTTTGCGTTAAAGCTCTCCCACCGTGGTCATCGCGTCGCGATCATCACGAAGAAGGACCGCGCGGAAAGCAGCACCAACTACGCCCAGGGTGGGGTTGCCGCCGTGACGAGCGAGACGGACGACTTTGAATTGCACGTCGCCGACACGCTTCAGGCGGGGGACGGGCTGTGCGATGAGGAAGTCGTGCGGGCCATCATCAGTGACGGCCCGGCGCGGATGCGGGAGCTGATCGAGTGGGGCGTCGATTTTACCCACCTCGATGATGGTCGGGTGTCGCTGCACCGAGAGGGCGGGCACAGTAAGCGGCGGATTTTGCACGTTAAAGACATGACGGGTGCCGCGATTGAGCGGGCCTTGCTCCAGGCGGTTGCGGCGGCTCCGGGAATCGACGTTTACGAGCATACTTTCGCGATCGACCTGATTACACGGGCGAAGATGGCCCGGGCGGGGCTGAGTCTGTCCGGCGGTCACGATGAGGTCTTGGGCCTCTATGCTTACCAGCAGCAGCGCGGGGTGATCACGTTCTACGCACCGGTGATCCTGCTCGCGACGGGTGGCGTCGGGCAGATTTACCGCTACACGACCAACCCCGACATCGCCACGGGTGACGGCATCGCGATGGCCTACCGTGCCGGGGTCGAGGTGCGGAACATGGAGTTTATCCAGTTTCACCCGACGGCCCTCTACACCACCACTTCTGAGCGTTTCTTGATCTCCGAGGCGGTGCGGGGGGAGGGGGCCATCTTGCGCAATCGGGAAGGAGAAGCCTTTATGGGGCGTTACGACGCCCGGAAAGACCTTGCGCCGCGAGATATTGTCGCCCGTGCCATCGACGCCGAGATGAAGCGCTCAGGGGCGGATCATGCCTGGCTGGACATTACGCACCGCCCGGAGGCGGAGTTGCGGGAGCTGTTTCCGACGATCTTTGAGGGTTGCCGACGTCAGGGCATCAACATGGCGCAGGAGCAGCTTCCAGTGGTGCCAGCCTGCCACTACCTCTGCGGCGGCGTCCGCACCAACCTGCGGGCCGAGACCAGTCTCCCAGGGCTCTATGCGTGCGGGGAGGTGGCTTGCACGGGGCTGCATGGGGCCAATCGCCTGGCCAGCAACAGCCTGCTGGAAGCCTGCGTGCTGGCCCACGCCGGAGCGGAGGCCGCTCATCACTACCTGACGCACGATCGTCCCGTGAACGGGCTGAAGCTCCCAAACTGGCTGGATGGCGACCTGCGCGACGCCGATGAGCGAGTGGTGCTGACCCACAACTGGGACGAGCTTCGCCACACGATGTGGGATTACGTCTCGATCGTCCGCACCACTAAGCGGTTAGAAAGGGCGCGCACGCGGATTGCCAATCTTAATAAGGAAATCAACGAGTATTACTGGAACTTTAAGGTGGAGCCGCAGTTGCTGGAGCTTCGCAACTTGGTGCAGGTGGCGGAGTTGGTGGTGAAGTGCGCCTTGGCGCGTAAGGAGTCACGGGGGTTGCACTACACGCTGGACTACCCGCAGCACGCCGCCGAAGCCCAGGATAGCAGCGTGACCCTCGGCCAGCCCGCCCAGTTGGTGGTGCCCAAGGGAACTGTCCTCGCAGAGGCTGGGCTGATTTAGGCGGTGGTCTTTCCCCTTCCTTCCTCCGAGTCTCGCTCAGACTGTGGATTATCTTGCTGAGGGAAGGGGTTTACGCGACCGTCAGCGGTGGTGAGTTTGGTGCGGAAAGTTGGCCCTCGGTTGTGGCTCGGGTTGCTCGCATTGCTGCTGTTGGGCAGTCTGCTGGGTTCTTTGGTGGTGGGTGAGCGATCTATCGGGGCGACTCGGGTGGTCTCGATCTTGGTTGCTGGGCCGATAGCTGGCCAGGCGTTGCCGAAGCCTCCGGAAGCGGCCTGGCCGACGCTGGACGGGGCGGCAGCGCCACGAATCGCAGATCTGGCCGAGCTTGAGCGCAGCCGGGCAGCGGCTATCGACCGTTTCATTGTCTGGGAGTTGCGCTTGCCGCGTGCCATCGGTGCGGCGCTGGTCGGGGCGGCGTTGGCCCTCAGTGGGGCGGTGATGCAGGCTCTGTTTCGCAATCCGCTGGCCGATCCGGGTCTGGTGGGGGTCTCCGCTGGCGGAGCAGGCGGGGCGATGGCCTACCTGCTGCTGGTGGTCAGCGTCGGGAGGTGGGTGAGCACTGAGGCCGACGTCGCCGCGTGGTGGGTGGCGGCGATGGTCAACCACCCGGCAGCGCGGGTGGCTTTACCGATGCTGGGGAGCATCGCGGTGAGTTGGCTGGTCTATCGGCTCTCGCAGGTGCGCGGCCAGACCGACATCGCGACGCTCCTTTTAACCGGATTGGCCGTGAACGCCCTGGTCGGCGCCCTAATCGGCTATGGAGTGTTTTTGGCGCAGGCCGAGACGATCCGCGACTTTGCCTTCTGGTCGCTCGGCAGCTTGCAACGCCTCGACCAGTCGGCGGCGGGCCTGTTGGCGGTGGCCGTCGGCTTGCTGGGCGTGATGCTCTCCTTTTTTTGGCGGCGGCTCAACCTGCTGCTCCTCGGGGAGCGGGAGGCCCGGCACCTCGGCGTCGATGTCGAGACAACGCGCCGCTGGCTGATTTTCGCAAGTGCGGGGGTGGTTGGCCTAGCGGTGTCACTGACCGGGATGATCGGCTTCATCGGGCTGATGACGCCGCATCTGTGTCGGATGGTGCTCGGACCCGATCATCGCTGGCTGTTGCCAGCGGCAGGCCTTCTGGGGGCTGCGATCCTCGTTCTGGCCGATGTGGCGGCCCGTAGCTGGGCCAGCCCGTCCGAGCTGCCAGTGGGGATTCTCACGGCTACGCTGGGGGCGCCGTTTTTTCTGTTCCTGCTGGCCCGCCGCCAGCGGCAACACGACTGTGGGTGAGGATCACCGCTCCTGTTTAGCTGGGATAACCGCTCTGGCCCCCTTTAGGATCACCGTTCCGGCCAATTTCCCGAGAGTGCGTGCCCCCAATCGCCTTAAGCCGAAAAAAGCGTGGTGCCCTCGAAGGGAATCGAACCCCTATCCTCGGCTCCGGAAACCGATGTTCTATCCATTGAACTACGAAGGCGTGAACCTTTCAGCTTGAACCGAGATGCTGCGGGGGCAAGCCTTACTTTTCCGAAGCGTCAACTTTTTCTTCTATTTTTGCCGTCAGCCGAACTTCCGTAATTTAAGACTTCCTTGCATGAATCACCGTATCAGCGACGCTTTTCAGCGAGTCGCGGCCGAGGGCCGGGCTGCGTTCATCCCGTATTTGTGCGGCGGCGACCCCGACTTTGATCGTTCCTTGGCCGCGTGCCGCGGGGTGCTGGCCGGGGGGGCGGACTTGCTGGAAATCGGTGTCGCTTTTTCGGATCCCTTGGCCGACGGGCCAACCAACCAGCGGGCCGCCGAACGCGCCCTCACGGCGGGAATGACGCCGGCGCGGACGCTGGAGCTGGTGCGGGCGGTCCGAGCGGGTTCAACTGTGCCGGTCATCCTCTACATCTATTACAACCTGATTTTCGCCTGGGGGGAAGAGGACTTTGCGCGGGCGGCCGTCGAGGCGGGGGTCGATGCCCTGCTGGTGCTCGACCTCCCGCCCGAGGAAAGCGCCGACCTGCGGGCGATCTGTGGGCGTGCAGGGCTCGGCCTGGTCTTTATCGTCGCTCCGACGACCCCGCCGGAGCGGTTGCCGATCATCGCTCAGGCGGCGACCAGTTTTCTCTACTACGTGTCGCGCACCGGCGTCACCGGCGTGACGGCATCCCTTGCGGTGGATCTCCGGGAGCGGGTGGGGGCGATCCGGGCCGTGACCAGCCTGCCGGTCGTCGTCGGTTTTGGGGTTTCAACGCCAGAGCAGGTCGCGGCGGTCGCCGCCGCCGCAGATGGCGTGGTGGTCGGCTCGGCTTTGGTCAACATCCTGGCCGAGCGGGCCTCCGAACCGGCGGAATCCATTGCGAACTCCCTGGAGTCCAGGGTGCGAGAGCTGGTTGCTGGCACCCGTCGGGCTAGGTAGAGCCGACGGTGCTGCGGGCAGGCCAGTGCTAGAACGGAGGACGCGCGTCCGCTAGGGTGGGCGGTGCCTGGCAGAGGGGGCGGCCCGGAAAAAGTTTCCGGGGTAAGTTACTGCCGGGCAGTAGGTTAAAGTTCTCAGGCTCCATCGTAAGCAAGAAATAACTTGCGGTAGCCTCGGGAGTCTGTTTATTTACAAGTGTTTTCTCTTTCACCAAAACCACCCCTTCGATACCCTCTCGCTGCAACCGATCATTTTTGCGCCCTTACCTTGCTTCATGAACGCCCGTTTCATTCTTGCCCTGGCCATCGGCGCAGTTGCGTTGGGTGGTTCCCAGATTTATGGTGCCCAATGGGAAACGGTCTTTCCGGAGCCTGGTCCGAGCCGCTTTCTGAGCGGGGCTACTGACGGCCAAGTGATGGTTTTGGGCGGGCCCAACGGGGAAATTTGGCTGACCGAAGACGGTGTGAACTTTCAGCGAGCCGCCACTGAGGCCACGTTTAACGTTAAGCGCGTAGCGACGGGTGGGGTGGGCCAGTGGGCGGCCCTAGCGTCGGAAGCCAGCGATTCCGGCAACTCGACGGTGCTGATGTCTCATGACGCCCAAGTTTGGGGCGAAACGACGACCCCAGGGCTTGGCACCCAGCAGGTTTTGGCTACCGACGGCTCGGGCAACTGGCTCCTGGCGGGATCGACCTCCAACGATTCTCTCTTATTCGCCGCCCAAGACCAACTCGCGGTCTTTCTCACCCGGACTTTCGATAATTGGGAGAAAGTTCCTGTTCTAGCAGTGAATACGGGTTCATTGCAACCGATTCGCTACGCAGCTTTCGAGGCTGACGCTTGGTGGGTCTTCACTAACAGTGGGGTTTATCGGTCTGATGATGCACGAAGCTGGACCCAGGTATCGAGCAGCTTTCCCAGAGATGCTCTGGTCACTGCACACGCCTACCATGACGGGCGTTGGGTGCTTCAAGTAGGTGGCAGGGTGCTGGTCTCTAGTGATAACTGGCAGACTTTTCAGGAAGTGACCCTACCCGGTGGTGGATTTAGTAGTTCGGGAGGGTCGGTGGTTTTCGACGCAGCAGCCGGTCGATTCATTTTCGTCGGTGAAGAGGGCGTGATTGCGGTCACCAACGGCCTCAACGTCGCGCAATGGGCCGTCCTGAGGGTTTCCTCCTATGGCCATCCTAAACTGAACGTGATCTTGCCCTTCCGGGGATTTTACTACGTATTTGGCGACGCTGGCTTCGTCGAACGGGCACCGCTGGGAAATATCACCCCTTCAGCTTGGCAGGTGCTGCGTGGCAGTCGCCATGTCGATACCTTGGTGGATCTGCAATTTGACGGGTCCGATTTCTGGGTCGGTCGCGAAGCAGACGGCGACGTAATCGATGCGATTTTTCGCTCTCCGGACGGGAGAAAGTGGGAAGTCGTTGCCGATGACTTCGTTTCGCCCAGCGGCCTACCGGCAAATCAGACCATCCTAGGTGGATTTGACCTCGTGGCGGGCAACGGTATCGCCCTCCTGCCGCTGCGCTATTTCAACTCTAATGTCAGAAATTACTTGCGAGTCGCCGCAGGCGGGGCCACGGCTATCCATCCCCGCTCGGTGGTAGCGATCGACGACGTCGGAGAGATTTATTTTGCCCCCTTGAATATCGTCGGCTATGCCAACGGGCGATTTTTCGGCACGGCAGATACGGGGTCCGACTTCACATTGGTGGTCTATACCTCAACGGATGGAATTGGCTGGAGCCCCACGGCGGGAAGTTTCCCTAATCAGAACGACGGAGAGGTGGTTGGTGTAGCCTATCGGAACGGGGTTTACGTGGCCATTCGGCGCTGGGGCAAAGTTCTCAGATCGACCAACCTGGCCAGTGGCTGGACGGTGGTTGATACCGGGGAGCCGGAACTCCGCGAGATTGTTGCCGGGCCGCCGGGTTTTGTATTGGTCGGCTTTGAGAGTGTGCTGTCTTCGACGGATGGGTCGCTGTTCTTTTCGACCACCGGCACGTCGGCTATGCGGAGCGTCGGCTTCTTTGACGATGCGTTCTATGGAATCGGGTTCTTTGGGGATGTCTATCGCTCGCTGGACGGGTCTTCCTGGTCGAGTGTGCTGACCTTCCCGGGGCAGGATTTACTGGAACTGGCCGTGGGGGCAGGGCAGCTGATCGCTACCGCTGAGGCCGACTTTTTCTCGGCTCGCCAACTGGTGTCGTTTCCCACGGGGCCCTTGCCAACGCCTTCCTATCGCACCGTGCCGCGTTTTGTGTCGGATATCAACGACGGGCGTCAGGCGGTGGTGGTGATTGCCGATGTGCAGCCGACGGTGGCTTTTTCGGGATCGCTGACGGAAGCCGGGCAGCCTCCGCTGACCTTTAGCTTCTTCCCGGGTCTGAGCTTTCGCGAGAACCCGCGCAGCCAAGCCGTGGTCGTGCCTTTCCGGGACACTGTTAACGACCGTGTTCTTTCGGTGCCGACCAGTGCTGGGGTGATCGGCGGCTCCGATGCGGTGGTCACGGTGCGGCGTGAGCCTGATCTTTCTGCCTCGCTGCTGACTTGGGAGGCCTTCCAGACGGCCAACTTTACCGCCGCGCAGATTGCGGACGGGAGGGGTGCCCCGACTTTCGACTTTGACGGCGACGGCGTGCCAAATCTGCTGGAGGCACCGTTTCGGATGAATCCGCTGGTCGCCGACCCGGAAAAGGCACCGCAGTTTTCGGTGATCGATCATCCTCGCGTGCCAGGAGCGACCCAGATCGTCGCCACGGTTGATCGCGTCTATGATAACACCAACATCCAGTTGGCCCTGGAAACGACTCGCGACCTGGAGAACTTTTTCGGCCTTTTCATCGAGGATTCCGAGACGCGGGCCATCCCAGGGAGCACAACCGATGTCGCGGTGACGATTCGCTCGATCCCCGTTTTACCGACCGCTCTGCCGTTGATGACTCGCGTGCGGGCATCGCTGCGGTCAAACCAGTTGCCGCAGATTGCCGGCTGGGGTCAGGGTTCCGCCTTTACTGGAGCAGATCTGTTTAACGCGGCCAGCCTCGACACGACACTCTGGAATGAGGGACGCTTCAGCGTGCCGTCCGGCGTGACTGTCGGCTTAGATAGCTCGAGGGGCACCTACCGGTTGCAGGGCAACATCACCGGCCGCAATGATGCTGTCGTGGTGTTGTCCTGGTTAGAAAAGCTACCGCTGGGCGAGGATTGGCTCGTTCAAGTGCAGTTCGATGCGGACTTCCCACTATCTTTTTCTGGGGGCAGTGCCGAATTGGGGCTCGTTCTTCTGGGTAATGCCACCAACGCCTCGGATTTTCAGGGGGGATTGTCGTTTATTCG
>DAIQNO010000058.1:0-10392 GCA_036788355.1 Opitutales bacterium
CGTAGGTCGCGTGGTGCTTGCTGTGGTGGATCTCCATCGTCCGGGCGTCGATGTGGGGCTCCAAGGCGTCGTAGCTGTAGGGAAGTTGGGTGAGTTCGTAGGGCATAGCTGCAATGGTTGGTAGGAAATGGTGGTCATGTTGCAGGCGCGTGACGAGGTCTTAAAAGCGATTTCGCACGGCCATCGACTGTTAATAGGCCAGCATTGGAAGCATCCGTCAACTGCCAGTCCGCATTTCAGACGTCGTGCCCTGAGGGCTTGCTCGTGAGTAGGGTGTATAAGGCTTGGGGCGTTTCCATAGAGGGGAGGGCCTTTTTTAGTGAACACCCTTAGACCGAGATTGCGGGCCGGTTGAAACTTGTGGCACGGTTCTGGGTTATGAAACCTCAGTCCACTGCCCTGTTTCTGGAATGCCCCCGGCTGACAGCGTCGGGTGATTGCACGGCGGGGTTGCGCTGGTTGCTGGTGGTTTATTTTGGGGCCATCGGGGCGTCGGCGGTGTTGGCTCCGGCGGCCTTCCTGGGTCTGCGGGCGGTCTGGGAGGTGTCTCCGGAGAGCCTACCGAGCTGGCTGTCACCGTTGACCAGCCGCTTGGACGACGCGGATTTCCCCCGCTGGTTTGACCGCCTGAGGTGGCTGCCGGTGTTGCTCCTGCTGCCTTGGTTGATGCGGATGACGGGGTTGGCCAGTTGGCAGCGCCTGGGTTTCTCCCGACCGGTCGATACGGCGCGGAGGGCAGGGGAGGTTTCAACGCAGGGAGGCTTTTCGTCGTCTGGATGCGCAGCCGCGCTCGGCGTGCTGGGAAAGGCTTTTGCCGTTGGGGTGGTGCTGTTTTTGCCTGTGGCGTTGCTCCAGGAGGTGGCTTTCGGGGCAGCGGTGCGCGGGGGGGCATTGGCCGTGTTGCCCGTCCGGGTGCTGGGTGCTGCGCTGCTTTCCGGGGTGCTGATCGCGCTGCTGGAGGAAACGGTCTTTCGGGGGTTGTTGTTGCGGGTTTTCGGCCAAGCTATGCGCCCGTGGGCGGCGGTCGTCGCCAGCGCGTTGTTCTTTGCCATGGTGCATTTCAAGGCGGTTCCTTGGCCCGAGGGCCAACCCGTCGAGTGGTGGAGCGGCTTGAGCGTCGCCTGGGGGATTCTGGTGGCTCCGGTCACCGAGATGCAGCCGTTGAAGTTTCTGAACCTGCTGGCTGCCGGGGTCGTGCTCAACTTGGTTTTCATCCGCTGGCGGAGCTTGTGGCCCTGCATCGGCCTCCATGCGGGCTGGGTTTTTTACCGCGTGATCCACCGCGAGGTGATGCCTATGCCGCCGGAGGTCAGCCCGTGGTTGGGCGGCCCGGCCTTGCTCGATGGGGCCTCGACGTTGCTGATCCTGGCGGTGGTCATCGCCTGGCTCTCCGTGCGGAGCGGACTCCCGGTGCCCTACCGGCAGCCGCCGTTACCGATAACCGAGGAAGCGCGGCTGATCTGGCGGGACGTGCGCCGCCTGGTGGAGAACACCTTCACGGTGCTGCGGAATACCTGGCGGGTGGCGGTCATCATCGCCGGGCTGGCCGTCCCGGTGTTGTTTTTGTTGGCGTGGCTGGAGAAGCCGTGGATGGCGGCCTTGAGCCAAGAGCCGGGCTCTGTGGGCCGGGCGGTAGCGGGTTGGTTAAGCCGGTGGGGCGACTTCTATCGTCTAAATCTGCTGTTGCTGGTCGGTGGCCTCGTCCTCGCCTGGTGGAACCGTTCGGCGGCTTTGCGGCGGGGGGTGCTGGCGGTCTTTTTGGCGGCTTTGCTCGCCGGGATAGCGGTCAACGTGCTGCGGCCCACCCTTGGCCGCCCGCGGCCCAGTGCCAACCTCCCGGACGGCTTTTACGGCCCCTCGCTGAGCCATGATTTCCACGGCTTTCCCTCTGGCCACGCGACCACGGCCTTCGCGACGGCCTCTGCTGTAGCCGTGCTGGCTCCGCCCTACGCCATCCCGGCCTTTCTCGGGGCAACGGCGGTCGCGGGGTCGCGCATTGCCCTCGACCGGCACCATCCCACCGATTCCCTGGCCGGGGCCGCCCTCGGCTGCTGGCTGGGCCTGGCCGCCGGCTACGGAGGGCGCCGCCGAGACTACGTCCGCCTCGAACCTCACCGCTGGGGCCACCTCTGAACCCCTCAACCCGAAAAACCTTAAATTTCCTAAACCTCCCAACCTAAAAACTGACCCCGCAGAGCCTTGTCTGGTAAGCTGGTGAGGCTCAATTCGTCGGCGGAGAATGAGTAGTTGGCCCTTTCTGGGTCTGGGCTTGCTGTGGGTGGGGACTTGGGCATTGTTCCGGCGATGGGCGAGGTGGGGCAGGGGTCCGGGGAAGTTTCGGGGGAGGTTTTCACGGGAGCGCCGCTGGCGGCTTCGGGGAAGGGTGGGGGAGTACCGGGCCAAGGGCGGGACTTGGCGGACGATGCCCGGCGTAATGTCGCCTGCTTTCTGGGGCTGCGGGTGTTGATGGGCTGCCGGTATTACTACCCGGTTTTCATGGTGTTGTTTCTCGATTTTGGGTTGACCGTGGCCCAATTTTCCTGGCTGAACGCCGTCTGGGCGGCGGTGATTGTGCTCTTGGAAGTGCCCTCCGGCGCCCTGGCAGACCTGATCGGTCGGCGGGCTCTGGTGATTACGGCGGTGGTGCTGATGGTGCTCGAAATGCTGGTGCTGGCGGTGGTGCCGGTGGGGTCAACGCTGGTGCTGGCGGCGTTCATCCTGAACCGTTGCCTGAGCGGGGCCTCGGAGGCAGCGGCTTCTGGGGCGGACGAGGCGGCGACCTTTGACGCGCTGCGTCTGGCGGGCCGGGAGGCGGAGTGGCCGCGGGTGCTGGAGCGTCTGGGCTACCTGACTTCTATGGGCTCGCTGGCCACCGTGCTGATGGGCGCGGCGATTTTTGACCCCGACGTCTGGAACACCGTTGCGGCATGGCTGGAGGACTGGGGCCTGGTCGAGGCGGCAGCACCCTTTACCAAGGCCGACACCGTGAAATGGCCGATTTACCTCACGCTGGTTCACGCCGTGCTGGCGCTGGGCTTGGCGTGGGCAATGCGGGAGCCTGCGGATCGCCCGGAGCGATTGCCGGGCTGGGGGGCGACGCTGAAGGCGGGCCGCGCTGCCTTTCGGCAGGCGGGCGAAACGGGCCGCTGGATCCTCGGCCAGCGGGAGGTTTGGTGGCTGCTGTTGGGCGGGCTGCTGCTGGACCATCTCGCGCGGTTTAGCGTGACGATCTCCAGCCAGTATCTGCGCGAGCACGGTTGGGCGGAAGCGGCGCTCGGGCCGCTGATGGCGGTGATGTCGCTCCTGGGCCTGCCGCTGGCCCGCCTGGCCCGCTGGATGATCGAGCGGCGCAGCCCCGCCGCCAACGCCATCGCCTTGGCCGCAGTGACGCTCCTGGCGATGCTCGGCATGGCCTTTACCACGGCCCTGGCCAGCCCGTGGCTGCCGCGCGGCGTGTTGGCCGTCCTGCTGGGCTACACCCTCTTTTCCGTGATGGTCTTGGTGCAGCCACTGCTGAGCACCTACCTAAACCAACGCGCCCCCTCCGCCCAACGCGCCACCGTTTTGAGCTTCAAGGGACTGGCCCTAAACGTGGCCTACGGTGGCTTTGGGTTGCTCTACGCTCGGCTGTTTTCCGCTGCCACCAACCCTGGTGAGCCCTCGCGCTTTTTGGAAAGCCTCTGGGTCCTGCCAGCCTACTTTGCCGTGGCCCTCGGGGCAGCGTCGGCTCTCGCCCTACTGAAGAACCCCGGTCGCGGCCTGATGCAAGCCCCGGTCGTCGCGGCCAAAGCAGAAGCGAGTTGAGGCTCAGAAGCATCGCATCGCCGGGCGTTGGCAGCCCAGCAATGGCCAGCGGTGGGCTTCTGTCCGGCGGGCGGCTTTACTCCAGGCGAAAGTCGTTGGGGTCGCCGTAGCGGCTCTCGGCTTCCCGAGCGGAGGCCTTCATGCCCATCGATTCAAAAAACCGGAGCAATGCGGGAAGCTCGACCGGGACCGGGACGGGCTCAGGCACGCTGACCGAGCAATCGAGGGTAACGAGTGCCAAGTTCAGGCGCAGACGCTCAGCCGCAGCCGGTAGGGCCTCGCGAAAACGCGGGTTGAGGTGGTCGGCGTGGGCCAAGACGCCCTCTAGGTCGCCGTAGTCGCGCAGCAAGCGGGCGGCGGTCTTGGGGCCGATGCCCGGCACCCCCGGGATGTTGTCCGCCGTGTCGCCAATCAAGGCGAGGTAAGCGGGAACT
Source organism: Opitutales bacterium (assembly GCA_036788355.1). GTDB lineage: Bacteria > Verrucomicrobiota > Verrucomicrobiia > Opitutales > Cerasicoccaceae > DAIQNO01. The sequence continues at coordinate 4,239 of DAIQNO010000058.1, forward strand.
TGATCTGGGCGGACGCCAAGGTTGGCCTCCAGGTCCGCCGCATCGCGCCGCCTCCAGCCAAGTTTGGGATTGGCCGTGGGTGCGGGCAGCAGTTGCACGATGCCCGGCCCCAGCAGTTGCCCAAAGTCTTTATCCGCGCTGACAATCACCACTTCGTGCCCAGCCCCGGCCAAGCGCACGGCCGCCGCCGCGATGAGGTCATCCGCCTCCACCCCAGGCTCGCGGTGCCAGGGAACCCCGAGCAGCCCCGTAACCTCGCGGATCAGCGGCATCTGCGCGCTGAGGGCTTCCGGCATCTCGGGCCGTTGTCCCTTGTAATCCGCAAAAAGCGCCTCGCGGGCCGAAGCACCTCCCTCGTCGAAATACACCGCGATCACGTCGGGCTTTTCGAGGTCTAGCACCTTCCAAATCGCCTTCACCCAGCCGTGCAGGGCACCCGTCGGCAGGCCGTCCGCACGGCTGAGATCTGGCATCGCGAAATGTGCCCGAAAGGCCAGGTTAAACCCATCTAACAAGAGATACTTCATGACCGCTATTGACGATGCTCACCCCAGGCCCACCGCCCTGGCAACCCGTAAGGAACGGGGTTGAAAATACCCTCGCCCTACCTGGGGCGGCGGCCCAGCCTCGGAGGGGTGTTGATGGAAATTAGTTCGCAGAGTGGGCCGGAGCCGGTTGTTGACGTGCCGGGTGCTGAGCGCACGTCGGGTGCCGAGGTGCTGCTGGAGGTGGCGGACTTGGGGAAGTCTTTTGCGTCGCCCTCGGGGGCACCGCTGGAGGTGCTGCGCGGGGTGTCCTTTCAGATCGTGCGCGGGCAGCACGTCAGCATCCAGGGGGAGAGCGGCAGCGGTAAATCGACGCTGCTCAACGTCATGGCGGGCTTGGAGGTGCCCTCCACCGGCCTGGTGCGGTGGCGGGGGGTGGAGGTCTTTGGCCAATCCGCCGCTTGGCAGGCCCGGCAACGGGGAACGCTCTTTGGCTTCGTCTTTCAGTCCTATTACCTGGTGCCGGAGTTGACGGTGCTGGAAAATGTCGTCCTGCCCGCTCGGTTGATCGGCTTGCCGCTCAAGGCAGCCCGAGAGCGCGCCAGCGGCCTGTTGGCGCAGCTTGGCCTGTCTGGTCGGGCCAGCCAGATCCCCGCCAAGCTCTCCGGCGGTGAGCGGCAGCGCGTGGCGGTGGCGCGGGCCCTGCTCAACCGCCCGATGATCGTGCTGGCCGATGAACCCACCGGTAACCTCGATGAGCGCACCGCCGAGGGCGTGATGGCCGAGCTTACGGCTGCAGCCGAGGGCGAGGGGGCCACCTTGGTGCTCGTCACCCACAGCACTCACTTCGCCCGGCGGTGCCCCCAGCAGCTCCGCCTGGCCTTGGGTCAGCTCCAACCGGCAGGGGGGTAGGGACAAGCTGGTAGCTGGGCGCCCGATTCGGGGAGGTTTCCTCGAAACACCCGCAGCAAGGGAGGCCCGGAGCGGGAAACGTTGGGCGGGAAACGCGGATTGTGAGACTTGGTGCGGGCGGAGGGAGTCGAACCCTCGTCTCAGCCTTGGGAAGGCCGCATAATAGCCGTTATACGACGCCCGCGAGGTGGAAAAGTTTTGGCGCAGTTGAAGTCCGGCAATCGCAGAGACGCTTTAACCGCCAAAATCGAAAGATGATCGACGACTTTCGGGTTGTAAAGGGGAAAAAGTGTTGAAAGGCACCTCCAGATCCGGTCTGAAAATGGGGCCAGCAGGGTGGATGCCGGCCCGGGGCAATGGTCGGCGTGATGAGCGTCGCTTAGCTGGCGCGCGGTCTCCCCACTGGCCGTCGTTCCTGCTAGGCGCGTTCCGGGTTGGGCTTTCGCAGCAGGCGGATATGGGCCGAAATGAGGTAGTAGCTTAGACAATTCGGCTGCTAAGGGCGGCGACGGGCAACAGTAAACCCTGCCAGCCCCGCCAGGAGCGTCAAGATGCCGCTGGCTGACGGCTCTGGCACCGGAGTGATGGTAGGGTCGGTGAAAACCGTCACATCGCTGGGGTCACGAAACTCGAACATGAAGAGCGCATTCCCCCCTTCAAATTGTTTGCCCATCACGAGGGTCTGCGAAGTAGAGGGAACCGTCAGGAACTGGGCCGCCGTCTCAGGATCATTGAAGAATGAATCCGCACCGTCGTCGGTAAAGGTAATCAGATTGTTGGCATCGGTGGCGGTCAGTAAAGTTACTCCATTGAGTAAATAATTTTCGACGACGGGCCGGTTGACGGCGACAAGCTGTTGAAAGTCGATGTCAAACGTGGTGATGCGAAACTTGGTCGGGCTGATGACAGCAGCTCCGGGTTGCTCAACGCCCCCGTCAAATGACCCTGGCATGAACCAGTCGAAGTTCAAAGTGACGGTGCCGCCGGTTGTTGATGAAAGCCCAATTAGCACCGAAAGGGTGCCACTGTCGGTCAGACCCTGGCTGTTGGTCGTCTGGGCAATCATGATGTTGGAGCCTACGCCGCCGTTATCGGCAGCGTAGGTTACTCGGAGATCGGCGAAGTCCGTGGCATTGTTGGAGTCATCGACGGCGAAGATGTCAAAAACTGCGAAGTTTCCCACCTGGACGCCCACTCCAAAGTTGGATTGAGTGCCGCCCTCCGGGATATCCGTGGTTGTACCGGCAATTTGGGTCTGGACACCCTGCAGTTGAAGGTTAAAGGCCCCAAGGAGGGGTGCGGTCACCATGCACCATCCTGCGGTCACCCAGATTCCTTTAGACGGTAGTAGCGAGAAAATAGAGCTCATAATTTGATCTCGAAATCCGAAATACCCCATTGCGTCAACCTTTTTCCGGAGGGATTTTTTGAGGGGAGGTTTTAGTATTTAGTCCCGATTAGTGGCGCTGCGACTTCAGTCTTTGGTGCTGACTGGCTTTCGCAGGAGGCGGATGTTGGCGGAAATGAGGCGTGTTTCATCGGCGGCGACGACCGTGACTTCCAGGGGCGGTTCCTCCAGTTGCAGCACTTCGCCGACCTCGGGGATGTAGCCGATTTCCGAAGTGACCAGTCCGCCAAAGGTGGAGACCTCCTGATTGTCGATTTCGATTTCGAAAAACTCTTCTAAGTCGTGCACCGCCGTCAGACCATCGACGAAATAGCCTTGGCCGTCGGGCAGCGGGCGGATGCTGGCTTCCTCAGCCGCGTCAAACTCGTCCTCGATGTAGCCGACGATTTCCTCCAGGATACTTTCGAGGGTCAGGACGCCGATCACGCCGCCAAACTCGTCGCGCACGAGGGCCATGTGACTTTTCTGATGCAGCATTTCCTTCAGAGCGTTTTCCAGCTTGGTCTCTTCGTTAAAGGCAGCGATTTCCCGCCGCAGGGCCAGTGGGTCGAGGTTGCTGTCGGCTTCGGCGGTGGATCGGCGGAAAATGTCTTTGATGTGCAGGATACCCTCGCACTGGTCTAGGTCGCCGTGGCAGAGCGGAAAGCGGCTGTGGCCACTTTCGCGGGCTTGGGCGAGGTTGTCCTCGATCGGCTCGTCGAGATCCCAGATTTTTACGAGGTGGCGCGGCAAGAGCACGTCCGAGACGTCCAGTTCCCGGAGGCGGAGGGTGTTGCGGAGCATCGCCTGGAGGTTCGGCGAGATGGCACCCTCGTCCTCCTCCGTGATGGCCCGGACGCGCACTTCAAAGTCGAGGATGTTGAAATCCTCCTGGAAATCGCGCCCGAGGAGCCGCATGGCCCGACGCGCCAACAGGCGTTGCAGCTTGAACCATGGCAACAAGAGAACTGCCACAACGCTGACCACCCAGGAGGACAGTCGCAGCGTCGTGCGCGGGTGGGCGAGTCCGAGACCTCGCGGGATGAGGAAGCCCAGGAGACTGGTCAGTGAGACCCCCAGGAAAACGCCCACCAGGAGCCTCCCCATGCTGCCGTCTCCGCCCGGTTGTAGCAAAAATTCAACCGCAAAGGCGATCAGTAAGCCGCTGATGACTGAGGTCGTCAGCGAGGTAAACCGGATCAGGGCGGCGGTGCTGCGGGAGTCCCGCAGGAGAAAGCCGATGCGCTTACGCTTCTGCAACTCCGCCAGGTGGTCTTCCTCGTTGAGGCGGTAGCGCATCGTCACCATGCTCGCTTCGCAGGCGATAAAGCAGCCCGTGACCGCGAGGCTGAGCGTTGCCCCGACGGAAATGAGAGCGAAATCTATCCAAGTGTCGATCATCGTCGCCTAAATAACAGATTTCGGAAGCACAAGTTCGGCCAACGCCGCCAGCAGAGCCGCATTTTCTGCAGCAGTGCCGATGCTGATGCGGAGGTGGCGCGGCAGGCCGTAGCCACCGACCGGTCGGGTGATGACGCCGCGCCGTTGCAGGGCGGAGAACCAGCCACGAGGGTCTGGGGTCTCAATCAACAAGAAGTTTCCCGCACTCGGCACCCAAGCAATACCGAGCCGCGTGAGCCCGTCCGTGACCTGCTCCATCCCGACTTCGTTGACTCGTCGCACCTCCACGACGAAATCCGTGTCCAGCAGTGCGGCAATGGCACCTTCTTGGGCGGGGGTGTTGACGTTGAAGGGCATCCGCAGGCGGGCGATCAGTGCCATCAACTCCGGGGGACCGTAGGCATAGCCCACGCGCAGCCCGGCAAGCCCGTAAATCTTGGAGAAAGTTCGGCAGCCGATGACGGCTCGTCCTTCGGCCAGCAACTCGCGAAGATCGGGCAGGTCGGCGGGATCGAGGTATTCCGCGTAAGCTTCATCGAGAAGAAAAACGACCTCGGGCGGCAGGCTGCGTGCCAGCTCCATCACCGCCGCTGGTTCCGCCAGGTCTCCGGTGGGGTTGTTGGGGTTGGGCAGATACAGGAGCTTCGTCCGGGGGGTCACGGCGGCCCGCATCGCGGCCAGGTCATGGCGCAGGTTCGGCATCGGCACCTCGACCGGGGTGGCCCCAGAAGCCAACACCGCCAGTTTGAAAGCGATGAAAGCGTGCGCTCCCATCACCGCCTCGTCCCCCGGCCCCAACAGGGCCTGAGCGATCAGCAGCATCACCTCATTGCTGCCATTTCCGATCAGAAACTGGCCCGGCTCTAGGCCCCAGTGAGCCGCCAGGGCTCCTCGCAGGCGCCCGGCGCCGCCATCCGGGTAGCGGTGGAGGTTTTCCAGCGCCGCTTGGGCGGCGGCCAGGCCCAAGGGCGATGGGCCGAGAGGATTCTCGTTGGAGGCCAGCTTGACGATCGCTTCCGGATCCAGGCCAAAATCCCGAGCGACATCTTCGATCGGTCGCCCTGGCTCGTAGGTTGGCTGGGTCAGCACCGCAGGGCGCACCAAGGATTCAAAGTTCATTGCAGTCCTAGATGCTGCGGGAGATCCTCTGAAAAGGCAAGGGGCCAATCGTTGCCACAGAACATTTCGGTGGAGGTCGGCCAAGTCGCGGGTAAAAGCCCAGATTTCGGAAACCAGAAAGGTTCAAGCGGCTTTGACGACTAGAGGCTTTGAGGTTAACTCTAAGGGTCTAGAGATTGCCTCGCCTCGCCTCGCCGCCGACATCCCCACCGAGCCAGTTCTCAATCGCCTATCCCAACTTTATGAAATCACCATTCACCAAAATGCCCTGTGACTCTGGCTTTTCACGCTCCTGCCGCCCTCCCGCCCTGCGGGCGGCGTGCTGCGCGATTAAAGTGGCCCGGGCGGGCTGTGCCTTGCGGAAAAAGTCCCGGCGGTTGATGGCAGTTGGTCTAGCCGCTGGGGTAGCACTGGCGCTGCTGTCGGGTTGCGGTGGCAGTAATAACGCCACAGCAAGGTCAGCGGTCGGGGGCTCCGGATCGGCCAGCTTACCCCGAGATTTATCGTCGCTTCGCCAACCTCCGACCGTGAACCCAGCTCAAAAACTCCCACCGATGAACCCTACCATGACCACCTCGCCGACCAGCCCAACGAACCCCCTCTCTGCTGCCCCGCAGTCATCCAGCGACGGCACTGAACCATCGCCCGCTGGCCGACGGGAGGTTGTTACCCTCGGTGCCGGCTGCTTCTGGTGCGTCGAAGCCGTCTTCGCACGGATCGCTGGGGTAGAGTCCGCCGTCAGCGGCTACATGGGTGGCACGCTGGCCAACCCGACCTACCGTCAGGTTGTCACCGGTAACACCGGCCACGCCGAGGTCGTTCAGGTGACTTTCGACCCGGCGGTGCTCCC
>DAIQNO010000059.1:0-10353 GCA_036788355.1 Opitutales bacterium
GCGTGGTAACGCCGGGACTTGAAACTAAAATCAAAGCCCCACTTGGACACCGGCACGCCCGTTTCGCGGACGCTCAGCACCTGGGACGGCACCACCGCGCCCTCGGAGTCAACCACCTGGAAAGCACCAACATCGGCCTCCACCGGGATGTCGATCTCCACTTCAGTAACTTGGGCGCGAGGCGTGGGCAGGAGGTTAAACGCCGTCAGCAGCAGGGCATCCGGCGCGAAATGAGCAGAATTGATCCGCTTGAGGATCACCGGCAACCCGTGCCGCACGATGCCCTCGGAGATAAAGCGACTTTCCTCACCACGGAACATCACGTCGCCGATCACCCGATCCAGGCAGCAGCCGCCGATCGAGTCATGGGAGTGGTTGGTCAGCAGTTTTCGCCAAGCCATGTCCAGCATTCCGGAAGGTGCCGGGTGCCCCAGGAGCCCCTGCAACACCGCCACGGGCTCTGCCGCCCGCAGGAGGGCCACTTCATTCTTCCGGTTCTCCACCTTTAGCTTGGCGCGGCAGGAGGCCACCCCCGGCAGCAGGTGGCACATGTTCCAAGGGGCACTCTTGTTGGTGTGGCGCATTTCGCCGCTCACCACAACGTTGTCAGCCCGTCCGCGGACGGCAGCAATGACCTCCTGGGTGTATTGCTCGAAGTTGCTGTAAATCATCTCCACGTCCGGGCACCGCTCGTTAATGTCGCGGATGAGCTGCGGCACTTCCGGGTTCGGTCGGCTCTGGTCGTGTCCCTGAAACGCCGGGATGATGTTGGTCGTCGTGATCTCGGCATAGTCCGCCACCAACTTTGCCATCAACTCCGGTATCCGCTCGGGATTATAGCGGTCAGGCGGCGTCAACTCGAAATAGGCTTCCTCGCCGGATCGCGCCAAGCGGTAGGCTTGGCCATTGCCCGGCCAGTAGGGCGTGTTGTTTTTCTCCCAATAGACCTTGCCGTGCACCACGGGCAAAAAGACCCAAGACCAGAGGTTGGCCCGCGAGTAAACCGAAGAGGGCCGGATCCCCACGACCTGGGTGCCGTCGGGTGCCTCCCAAAGGTATTCCGCCGGGGTCAATTCTTGGTTGATGCCCCGGTAAAAAATGCAGGAGTCGATGCCGAAACCCGCGTAAATCTGTGGCAACTGCGAAAGCTGACCCCAGCCGGTCGGGGTGTAGCCCACCTTCATCACGTGGCCGAGGCTCTTGGACAGCCGGTGCCCCGCCAGCAAGTTGCGGATGGTGCACTCCCCATCCGTCAGGTTCATCTCCGGCAAGGTATACCACGGCCCGATCAGCAACCGCCCCTCGCGGACGTAACGCTCCATAATCTCCCGATTCTCCGGTCGGGCCTCCAGGTAGTCCTCGATTGGGATCGCCTGAGCGTCGAGGTGGTAAAACTTAGCCTCGGGATCCGTTTCAAAAAGGGCGATCAGCTCATCAAAGCACTCAATCAGGAAAAACCGGTTTTCGAGCTCCGTGTTGACCCACTCACGATCCCAGTGGGTTGAACAGATCACATGACAACGATACTTAGGGGATTTTGCTTCCGACATAAAAAGGGGATTCTTGCTGGATGGGCTTCCGGGGATGGAGTCTTTACTTCAGTTCAGGGGAATGGCAGCACGCTCCGCGATGGGATCGGCGTGTGCCTGGTCAACGGTCTCTTTCTCCTCAGCAGAAACCTCCGGAGTCGCCACGAGCGCAGCCTCAATCGCGGATTCCGTGGGCAAAGAACCCTCCGCGGATTCCGCTGGCGGAGCCTCAATCACCAAAGAATCAGCTCCGACCGGATGAGTCGTCACCTCCGACAAGGAAGCGGAATGACGCTCATCGACGGCTAAAGCGTCTTCATCCTGACTATCGCCGGAGTCCGCCGCTTCCTCGTCATCGGAATCTTCCTCGGCGAGGCGGTCTTGCTGGGCTTTACTGCCGGCCACCGGAGCCTCCATCACTGGGTTAGCAAAGAGACGGCCATCGCCAAACTCAACGACGTAACCCTCCGTCACCAGCCACCGCAAGCTGTTTACCAGAGAGCGCAAACGGATGGATTCTGGGTCGATCTGGCCGGGTTGACGGCTGATGCTGGTCGGCGGTATTTCTTCCGGCTCAGGGCCGGCCACGATCGGCCCTGTCGGCTCCGGAATCGCCCGACGCGTTGCGGCAACCGGCACCTCCGTGGGAGCGTTGATCACCACCGCCGTCGTCTGATCGCGACCCTCAGGTTCCCCGGAAGGGTTCTCCTCAGAGACGATCTCGGGGTCGGTCTTCGAGGCCGATGGGCTATCAGCAGCCACTGCTGAAGCCTCAACGATCGCGCTTTCCGCTCCGGAGTCGGTCGGATCGGTCGGCGGTGATTCAGGGTCGGCACCAGTCGGTTTCTCTACGGATTCAACCTCAACCGAGACCTCGGGTGCGACTGTCGCCGACGCAGAAGCCTGCTGGAGCCTCCGCTCTGCGCGCTTTACCTCGTGCACCTCGACAATTTTCGCCGCCTCGTCCGGCTGCACCTGCTCAATCTCGGGGGTCTTTGCCGCCGACGGCTTCGAGGAAGGCTTGATCCCTAGGAATTGCTCCGGCAGGTCGGCCACCGTCATCATCGGATGGGCATCCAGGAAGTCGAAAAGCTCCTGAATCGACTCCGAGAACTTCCGTTGGCCGTCGCGAAACTTCCGTTTCACGGCACAGACGTAGGAAACGCCCTTTCCGCCCTTTTTATAGATGGTAAAACGCAGCCGCCGCAATCTCCCGCGCAGGTTATTGGCGGTAATCAGCGGAAAACGACGCTGAAACTCTAATTCGGCCTCGATCGAGTCCCGGATGATCCCTCTGGGCAATTTACCCAAAGCGGGGCCCGCCAAGCGAACTTGATCGGTCTGCTTGACCAGCTCGGACTTCCGCCGGGTGCTCAGCAGGTAGCGCAGAGACTCCAGGCTCTCAAAAAACTCCGGCGTATCGGCCTCTGGCTTCTTGAGTTTATAACGTTTTTGCTTGGACATCTGGGTCGCCCATTCAGCGACCACTTCCTCGCCCTTAACCGACTCCAGGCGCTCCTTGAAACGGGAAAACGGCAACTGAGGGCAGTTGGCGGCGTGGTGCTCCTGCAACAAGGCCTGGTAGCGGTGGTAATTCGGTGGCCCGATCAGCCTGCCGGTCACGCCACACTTATGGATCACCGGGAAATTGCCCTTCGGTGCCTCCACCTCGACCTCCTCCGTCTCCACAAAATGGTCTAGGTTGGTCGCCAAGACATGGTTGATTGCTGCCTCCTCGGTTTCAAAAGGGAGGTGGTCGGGCAGAGACAGCCAGAAGCTCTGTGGCGCGTGGGCAAGGGCTGGCTTGGGCTCCAGCATCACCACGTAACGCTCAGGCTTTTCCAAGATCAGGTGGGCAATTTCGAACAACTCGTAGGTGCGGCAGTTGTTGCGCATCGCCGTGCAGAGGGCCTTGAACGCCATGTCCTCAGGATAGACTGCGACGTCGATGACCGGGCGAAAGGGTGCCGGCGCTGCGTCTCGCCGCTCCCGACTGCCAAAATTACCCCTCCCGCCACGATCTCCCTGGTCTCCACCCGCCCTCGGCCCACGGTCGCCACCCGACCTCGGAGCGCGATCGCCCGAGGTGCGCGCCGCACCTTCCCCGCGGGGAAACGTTGCCCCGCTGGCACCGGCTCCGCCCGACGAAAACCCACCCTCACGGCCACGACCTGGGCCACCTTGGCCCCCGGGCCCGCGTTGAAAACTGCTGGGGGTGGCATCCCGCCGCGGCGCGCCAGATCCAGCACCGCTGCGGCCACTGTCGCCACCCGTCGAACGACCGGGGGCGTCACGCCGTGGCCCACTTTCACCCGATCCCCCCGCGGAAAAACCCGCTGGACGAGCCCGCCGATCCCTCGAACCGCCACCGGAACCTCCCCGGCTGTCACGATCCCCGCCGCTGCGTCGTGAACCCCCTCCGTCGCTGGACGAACTTGCCTTGACCGAAGATTCAGTCCGCTCACTCCAATCCGGCCCGAACGCCAGCGAAGATAGCGAACTTAGGTCGAGCGAGTTTACTTTCGAAGCCTCTCCGGTGAGAGAATCATTTTGGTCAGACATAGCCTTTGAGGAAAGCGTGCTGCTTTGGGAAAACGGCACACTGAAATATGGGGTGGAGCAATAAACGGGTGACGATGGGGTAGCGGGAGTTAAACCGAAACCGCCATAACGATGGTTCATCGGAAAACGGCACGTCAACTCGATTCCCGTCAATCTTCATCCCCTGAAAGGCAACCGCAGAGCCCCTCCGAACCATTTCCGGGCAGGTCCCCTTTTACCTCGGCTCAACGCTCTGGCATCGACCTTTCCGCACGCCGACGTTCCAGGATCTGCGCCAGAAAGTCCTCGGGATCCCAAGAGGGGGACGGCACGCGGTAGTAAAGCACGCCCTCGGGATCGACAATGAGGGTGGCCAGCGTGTGGCGGTAGATCAGCTTCTCGTCGTCGAGGCGCAACACCCCAAGCTGCACCATCAAGTCCCGGATCACCCCATCGCTGGCCGTGGCAAAGTCGTAAGTGCTGGTGTCAATTCCGTAGGCCTCAGCATAGCTGTGGAGGCGTCCCGGGGTATCGAAGGCCGGATCGAAGGACACCGTGAGCTGCCGGAAGTGCGTAAGCTCGGCGGCTTGGGCGAGCTGCTGCAGCCTCCGCATCTTCTGGGTCGACAGCGGGCACATCTCCGGCTGCATGCAGCGCGTAAAAATGAAATTGATGACCAGGTCGTGCCCGCGCAGCTCCCGGCTCTGCACCACGCGCCCGTCCTGGTTGTAAAATGCGAAATCAGGCAGACGCTCGCCCAAGTTCCGGTAGGCCGCGCGCCCCCGTCGCACCGTGTCCGACCGCAACGCCCGAGCCGCCGCTCCAATCACCGCGTTGGTGCGCGTGTCGTTAGGCCACAGCGCCTCCAACCGCTGCGGATTACCTGGAATAAGCCGACCGCGAAGTTCGGCCCCAGCAGGAAAAATCGCAAAGTCCCCTACCCCAACCGTCACCTTGACAGTCTCCTCGGCACCAGCCCCCGCGATTACCCACTCCCGCACGTCACGCTGGTTTTCTGTGACCAGACGGGCCTCCAACACCGAACCTTCCCAAGCCCGCCCCTCGTCGCCGAACAACGGCCCCAAAGACAGAACTGCCGCCGCGAAGACTGCCAGACCCGACCGATAGGCCCCCAACACCGGTCCGATACCCGTAAATCCACCAGCACCGCAACCGGATACCCGAAGTCGCGTCAACGGAATCTGAATCATGCCAAGGCCCTAGCAGTCCGGCGGCTCCATAACAAGACCTTATCAAGATAACTCTACACCTAGAAGATTCTGATAAGTCGCAGTAATGGCTTGTCAAGGAAAGGCTTTTATCGCCTCTATAAGTTGTGGCCACGGTTGACCAAGCACCCACCCCCCCAGGGCAAACTCACGAAGGACTGCAGGTTTTCGCCCTAGGCACCTTTCTCTTCACCAGCCTGCTGCTTTTCTCTGGCGGCTACACTACCACCATCGGGGCCGGGATGATCTTCCCAGATTGGCCGCTTTCCAACGGTTCCCTCAACCCTGAGGGCTGGCTCACCAACCGCGACATGGCCGCGGAGCATTCCCACCGGCTATTTGGTGCCGTGGTCGGCATCCTTACCCTGATCCTAGCCTTTTGGACTTGGAGGGTGGAACCGCGCCGCTGGGTGAAGCGTGCCGCGACCGTCATGCTGGCACTGGTCGTCATCCAAGGGTTGCTCGGTGGCCTGCGGGTCCGCCTGGTCAGCACCGACCTCGCCATGATCCACGGCTGCGTCGCCCAGATCTACCTGTGCGCCCTGGCGACCATGGTTTTTGCCCAGATCCCTGGTTGGCGGAGGTCCGCAGCCCCCGAAGCCGGCAAGTCGGCCCAAAAGTCGGAAGTCAAAGTCCAGTCAGCTTCTAGCAATTCCGTAGGTTGGCTCAGTCCTTTGCTAACCATCTTGATCTTTGCCCAACTGCTGATTGCGGCAGCCATGCGGCACCAAGGCGCGGGCCTGGCCATCCCGACCTTCCCGCTCACCCCGGAAGGCACCCTCATCCCGACCTCCTGGCCCGGGCCGATCGCCATCCATTTCGCCCACCGTGCCATGGCACTCGTCATCACCCTGGTGGCCATCGGCTGGGCTTGGAGCTTCATCAAAGCGAAACCTTGGAGCCAGACTCCCGCAGCACCTCAACCCTCGCACCCCGCCAATCCACTCGGCTGGACGTTCCTCGGGCTCCTCGTGGCCCAGATCTTGCTGGGGGCGTTAACCATCTGGACCACCCGCAACCCCGTCATCGCCACGCTCCACGTGATCATCGGGGCCTACCTCCTGGCCAGTAGCTGGGGCCTCACCCTGGCCTTTGGTTCGCTCCCCAATTTCGTGCTCAACGCCCAACTTTTCCGCCTTTTTCAGCCACGGTTCCTGACCCCCTCGAAAACACTCGCCCCCCGGTAGCCCTTCCGCCGTTAAGACCACCACCTTGACCCACCAAAGTGCCACCCACCGACACGTCCAAACTTTTCCGAAAACCTTCCAGAAAACCGATTTTGGTTACCCCGGATGAAGTCCGCCTCCCCAACGACTGCCCTCGAACTTGCCGACGTGACGCCGATGCTTGACGTTGAAAAGGCGGGCCACCCCATCGCGTCCTGGTGGGGCCGACGGCAGCACTTCGTGGCCTTGACCAAGCCGCGCCTCAGCATGATGTCCGTCCTTACGGCGGGCTTTGGGCTTTTGGCCGCCGCGGGGGCCGTCCCAGATGCACCCCTGTCCCTCGGGCTGGTCACCCTGACCATCCTAGGCAGCGCGCTCGCGGCGGGCGGGGCCGCCTCCCTGAACATGGCCCTGGAGCATCGCCAGGATGCCCTGATGAAACGCACCCGAGACCGCCCCACGGCCACCGGCATCATCGCGCCAAAAGAAGCGTTCATCGTCGGCATCGTCCTCGCCGCCGCCGGTGTGGCGCTTTTGACCTACGGGGCCACCCTTACCGCCGGCCTCCTCGCGATCGCGACGGTGGGCCTTTACGCCGCAATTTACACTCCCCTAAAGCAGAAATCCCTCTGGGCAACCGAAATTGGAGCGGTCGCCGGTGCCCTTCCCCCGCTCATCGGCTGGGCCGCCGTAGAAGGTGCCCCTTTCTGGCTGGGAGGCTACCTTTTCGGTATCCTCTTTTTCTGGCAGATTCCTCATTTCATGGCGATCTCCTGGCTCTATCGTGACGACTACCAACGGGGCGGATTCACGATGTTGGCCATCAAAGACGCCACTGGAAACAAGGTTTCCAAGGTCGCCTGGTATTACGCTATCTCACTCGTCGCCCTCGCCCCCCTGCCCACCTACCTCGGTGCGGGCTCACTATGGTTTGGATTTCTCGCATTTTTCGTTTCAGCCAACATGGCCCGCCACGCCTGGGCCTTTCGCCAGCGTGAGGAGCGCCGCCCCGCTGGCCGAAAGCTTTTCATGACTTCGTTAATTACCCTTCCCATGCTCCTCGGCTCATTAGTGTTAGATCAATGGATGCGCTCCTGAGATCACTATTCCCATTTTTAGCCTCGCTAGAGTTCAAAGACCAATCAAAAGTCTAGTCCACCTCTGACATTTCCCTATTAAGGCACCAATCATCATCATGGCCAGTAGCAATTCCCTCCGCCATCCACTAACTCGCATTGGGTTAGCCAGCATCGCATTGCTCCTTTTCTTAACACTTAGCGGTTGCGGATTTGATACCCACCAATCCGTGCTCAATCCCCAAGGGCCGGTCGCAAGAATGCAGCTCGACCTATTCTACGTCACGCTTTGGGTGACTGGATTCCTCTTCGTCACTGTCGGCGGGGCACTCGCCTGGGCCGTCTGGCGCTACCGGGCACGACCGGGCGACGAAACCAAGCCGCTGCCAGAACAGTCGCATGGTTCAGCAGTCGTCGAAGTCGGATTGATTTTTGCCTCGGCAGTCATGCTAGTTTTTATCGCCGTGCCGACCCTCCAAGGCATTATGTATATGCACGATCTGCCCCCCGGTGACAATAATGATGCGATCAAGATCAAAGCCACTGGCTATCAATGGTGGTGGGAATTTGAATATCCCGATAAGGGCTTGATTACCGCCAATGAGATGGTCGTCCCCGTGGGTCGCCCAATTCATTTAGAATTACTCAGTGCCGACGTTAATCACAGCTTTTGGCTCCCTCGATTAGCCGGAAAAACTGACCTCATCCCAGGCCAGACCAACAGAATGTGGTTCCAAGCCGATGAAACCGGGACTTTCTGGGGGCAATGTGCTGAGTTTTGTGGCGATTCCCACGCGTTCATGCTCTTCCGCGTCCATGTTGTTTCTAATGAAGAATATGAAGCCTGGATCCTGAAAACCCTCGAGCCGCGAGAGTCCATAGCCGCCATCAGCGAAGCCCAACCTGCCGAAAATAGCGAAAAATTAAAACTGGGACACCAACTTTTCCTGGCCAACTGCGCTACCTGCCATCGGGTGGATGTTCAAGCCGTCGGACAAGCCCCCAACCTGCACAATATAGCGTCGCGGACTACTCTCGGTGCCGGCTGGCTGAAAAACACCGAAGAAAACCTCCATCGCTGGATTCAGGTCAGTGAAAAAATCAAACCCGGCAATCTGATGTATAATGGTTGGGAGGGAATGGTCGGCCTGAAGGACCGAAAAGAGGTTCTCACAGATGAGAATGTCGAAGCCATTATCGCCTACCTGAATACGCTGCGCTGAACCCTTTGGGGCTATAATCTGAAATTCCACTGACGCATTTTTTGGTAATTGGTCCAAGGAAACTCCTTTCTATGAACACTGCGAGCCCAACACTCGAACCCCTCGAACTAGCTACCCCGCCCAAAGTCGTCGGACGGTTCATTCGTCCCGCCGAAGGGTGCCACCCGATCGTCGATTGGCTCACGACTGTCGATCATAAGAAGATCGGCATCATGTATGGCATCGCCGCACTCTTTTTCCTTCTCGTTGGTGGATTGGAGGCACTCATCATCCGCGCCCAACTCGCCCAACCTCAGCTCTCACTGATTGACGCCCGCACCTACAATCAGCTGTTTACCATGCACGGCACCACGATGGTGTTTCTCGCGGTGATGCCGCTTTCGGCGGCATTTTTTAATTACATCATGCCCTTGCAAATCGGGGCCCGCGACGTGGCCTTCCCGCGCATGAACTCCCTGAGTTTATGGTCTTTCGTTGCCGGGGGAATTATTATCAACCTTAGCTGGTTGTTCGAGGCACCTGCCATCGGTTGGTTCGGCTATGCGCCGCTCTCTGGGCCAAAATATAGCCCTGACCTTGGTGCAGACTTTTGGATCCTCGGACTGCAAGTGCTCGGGATCGCATCGCTGCTCTCGGCCTTTAATTTTATCACTACCATCATCAACATGCGGGCGCCTGGGTTAACGATGATGAAGCTGCCGGTCTTTACCTGGATGACGCTGATCACCAGTTTCCTCATCATTCTAGCGTTTCCGGCGGTGACGATTGCGCTCATCGAGTTGATGTTTGATCGTCAATTCGGAACACACTTCTTTAACGCTGATGAGGGCGGAAAGCCCATTCTTTGGCAGCACCTCTTCTGGATTTTCGGACATCCGGAGGTTTATATTTTGATCCTTCCGGCGATGGGGATCATTTCAGAAATTCTCCCGGTCTTTTCCAAAAAGCCCTTGTTTGGATATGCGCTGATTGTTTTCTCCGGTGCAGTGATCGGATTCCTGGGTTTCGCAGTGTGGAGTCACCACATGTTCACGACAGGTCTTAACACCATCGCCTTATCGGCTTTTTCATTGCTGACGATGCTGATTGCGATACCTACCGGGGTGAAAATCTTTAACTGGATCGGGACTTTGTGGGGCGGGAGGATCACCTTTACCGTTCCGATGATGTTTGCGTTGGGATTTATTTGGATGTTTATGATGGGCGGTTTTAGCGGCATCATGCACTCGGCGGTTCCGGTGGATGCCCAGCAACAGGATAGCTATTTTGTGGTGGCCCACTTTCACTATGTTTTGATCGGAGGAAGTCTCTTCGCGCTTTTCGCCGGTCTGTATTACTGGCTGCCTAAGGCTACGGGACGGGTTTCCGACCGCAAGTTTGGTCGCATTGTTTTCTGGGGGATGTTTATAGGTTTTAATCTCGCTTTTTTCCCGATGCACTTTCTGGGGATGATGGGGATGCCTCGCCGCACCGCAAGCTACCTTGCGGAGACGGGCTGGGGATTTTACAACCTCATCGCTACGATCGGTGCCTTTGCCCTAGGGTTGGCCATTCTTACTTTCATGATTCATATTGCCTTAACCGTTTCT
>DAIQNO010000060.1:0-10285 GCA_036788355.1 Opitutales bacterium
GGATGGCGTCCAGTCCGGGTTCTGGAAGCATGGCGGATCGCGAGGCCGTCGCGCAGTGCCAGGTGTGATCCAGCGAGTGGCGGCCGCGGAAGACATCGTTCCGGCGATGGAGGCGCCAGGCGGGGGTCTGGCCAGGGGGGTGCGGGTTCAGGGTCATGGCTGGCTAGGGGACGGGACGCGGTCAGGGGAGGATCAGTCCCAGACCCCGAGGAGCTCCCAGTGCTCGCGGTTGCAACGGAGCCGGAAGCAGCCTTGAGCCGGTAGCTCGACGTCCCATTCCTCGGCTCGCCAAGGCTCTTCGCTCCACCAGTCTCCGGAGGTTAAAAACGGGCCGCGGAAGGCGACCACCGGCCCGCTGGCGATCCCGCTCGACACCTCTACAGGCTCGCCGAGGGCGAGTGGTGGCTGCGGCTCGGGCGTGAGTTGGGCGAAGCCGGGCAACTGGGGCTGCACCGACTGGGGAGCGGCGATGCGGACGTCAGCGGGCATCGCGGGCCGGAAACGGCGCAGCACTGGTCCGGAAACCACGACCCCCGCGCCGGCCAGTTCAGCGGTCGCGACCGCGGGGCGATCCCGCCAGAAGCTCCAGGTCGCGCCAGCAGGTTCCGGCGATGCATCGAAGCGGTGCCCTGCCGTCTCAGTGGTTGCTCCGGCGGAGGCTTCACCACGCGAGTCGGGTGGAAATCGCGTCTCTTTCCCCGCGTTATCGTTATCGTGATCGGATCTGTCCGTGGTTAAGGGGTTCACCTCGAACAATCCGAGGGTAGCATCGTCCTCCGCGCGCAGCAGCGTGAAAAACCGGGCCGATCCAGGGTCATCGAAAGCGTCCATCATTTCCGGGCTGTCTTCGATGAACGGCGGCAGCTCGTCGAGCAGTGGCACCAAGTCGAAGCAGTCGTCACGGTGGGTCTTGCAGACTCCTGGGCAGCCGACGTTTTCGGCCCCGAGAAGTCCAGCCAACTCGTCGAGGGTCTCGGCAAGCTGCCAAGGGTGGCGGATTTGGGAGCTAAACAGGCCGGCTTGCCGGGCGGTCGGCGCGATGGCCTCCAGGCGGATTTCGAAGCGGCGCACCGCCCCGGCCAGCCGCAGGTTTTCCAGGTGGTGTTGCAGGAGCCGCTGCAACAGCTGGGGATCGGTGGTCGGTTCCGGGAGCCGGATCCGGTGCTGGTAGGGACTTCCGTCCTCGACCTCCAGCCGGATGGTCACCGACCGCGCCACCTGCGCCGCAGTTCGCAGTTGCGCCGCCAGGCTCTCCAGGGCTCGCTGCTGCCAGAAGAGGAGGCTTTGCAGCACCTCCACCGGCGTCTCCAAGTCGCACGACTCAAGGAACTGAGGGCTCCAACTCGTCACGGTCAGGGGGCGACAGCGACGGGCATTCAGGTCGTCCCAGTGCTCCAGGGCCATGGCACCCAGCCTCTCGGCCAAGTCCTGTCGGGGAAGCCTTGCGACCTGGCCGAGGTTCCGCAGTCCCCACCCGGCCAGAATGTCCACCCAGGCTGGGGGGAACCCGCCAGCGGCCAGCGGCAGGGCCTCCAGCAGGGCCAGACGCCGCTCCGGCGACGGAATAAACTTCAGCCGGTCGGTCGCTCCAGCGCGTGCGGCCAAAATCGCCAGGGCGGGCGTCTCGGCAAGGCCCGCCCGCGTCGGCAGGCCTTCCGCAGCCAGTCGGGGCAGAGCGGCCTGGAGTGCTGCGACGGCGGGGTCGAGTTGTGCGGGGTGGATCTGGAGCGTCAGCCACCCCGGAGCGGTGACCTCAATCTGAGGCGTCACCTGCCACGCCGCTACCCACAGCAGCCGCTCCGCGGATCGCAAGGCGGCCTCCGTCGCCTCCAACACGCGCAACTCCGCACAGCGGGCCAGAGCCTTCGGCAAGGTCATCCCTTCGGCCACCCCGGCCCGGCGGGCAGCCTCGGTCAACTCGGCGACCCGCTGCCGGTCATCCACCACGACCGCCGCGACCCTCGCCGCAGAGGCGGCGGGTGGCAGTTTTCGGTCAACCCGTCCAGGTAGATGCGCCTTTTCGAGGAAAGCGCAGTCGGCTTCCGCGACAGCACCTCCGAGCGGCGAGGCAAGGCCTCTGGCGTCCTGCCCACTCGAAGCCTCCCACCGCAGGGCCGCCCG
Organism: Opitutales bacterium; assembly: GCA_036788355.1. GTDB lineage: Bacteria > Verrucomicrobiota > Verrucomicrobiia > Opitutales > Cerasicoccaceae > DAIQNO01. The sequence continues at coordinate 2,122 of DAIQNO010000060.1, forward strand.
CAACGCAAAGTCGCCAACCCACAGCACCGCAAAATACCGCTCCCAGAGAGGGCGGCCCATCTGGGTTGAGCTGGCGGGGAGAGGCGTCGTGACCATTTCAGAACCATAGCAAGAATGGACATAAAAGCAATGTGATAAATAGCATTATTGTATGGGAGCCACCGATGCGCCTGTTGCTCAAGGAGATCCAGCAAGCGCGGAGGGGTCTGGGTGCCGGTTGGCGCATTCTCCGGGCGCCCATGACGCTTTTCCGTGCTCCATCGGGGTTATCCCGTGCAACCTTGGCGTTATTCAGGGCTCCTTGGGGGGTTTCTGCGGCTTGAGGGCGATGTTCCGGGTCGGCGAGGCGTTGCCCGCAGTTTTCCGCATTGCGGGGTCGGCGAGGGTAGGCAAGCTGGGTGGGTGCCCGAGGAAAGTCAGCCATTGCATAAAAACAACTTTTACGTGGCGGCTTTTTCGCACGAAAAGGTGGCGATCAACCTCAAAGAATACCTCGATCCTGGGGTGGCCGCCCTGCTCGACTGGGGCACGTTGAAGGTCGAATCGGGCCACTTTGTCGATAATGCCCTGCAAAACCGTGAAACCGACCTGCTCTACTCGATTAAATTTGGCGATCGAGAGGGTTATATCTACGTCCTGTTGGAGCATCAATCGGTGGAAGATTGGTCGATGGCTTTTCGGATGCTGGAGTATGTAGTGCGCATTTTTCAACACCACCAGCGGCAACATCCGGAAGCCCGCGGGCTGCCGGTTGTCATCCCCATCGTGCTCTATCAGGGGGAAAAGACCTGGCGACCCTCGCTTGACTTTGCCGACCTCTTCGACCTGGATGAAGTCCAGAAAACGATTTTTGGCCGCTATCTGCCGCTGTTCGCCTACGAGTTAATTTCGCTCCCGGCGATCACCGATCAGCAGATTAAGGGTAACGCCTATATCCAGGTGGTTTTCAAGCTCATGAAGGCCATCCGCAACGGAAAAATGGTGGATTGTCTGGAAGCCACCGAAAGCCTGTTGGAATACATCCTGCTGCACGATCAAAACAGCGGCTTCGTCTCGCTGTGTTTCTCCTATGCCCTCCATGCTGAGGGGGTTGACATGGGCGTGCTCCGGGATAAGGTTAAGGTTATCCAAAATCCTCAACTTCGCGAAACTGCCATGACCGTCGCCCAACAACTTTTCGAGGAAGGGCTCGCCGAAGGCCGTCAGGAAGGCCGTCAGGAAGGCCGTCAGGAGCTTTTGATTGAGGCACTGGAAGTCCGATTTTCGCGAGTTCCCGATGGGTTGTGCGAGGCGATCCGGGCGATCTATTCCGCCGAAAAATTGAAATCTCTGATGGGCTGGGCGATCCGATGCCAGTCGCTGGACGACTTTGCCGAGGGGCTCTGACCTTACCGGATGACGTGCCTTTAGGCATTACGCCGTAAAACCCCCATCGGAGCATTATCCCCGAGTTCCCTGAGGCGACTTTCGGCTGCCGTGTGGAAACCTACCACCACTCCTCTTACCCGGTTTTCGGCACCACCGCAGACCTGATTGAGCCCAGTGAACTGCCGTCCTGGGTCGTGCTCAACACGCCGGACGTCCTGGTGTTTAACAAGCCGGGCTGGGTGGTCTGCCATCCCTCCAAAGCGGGCCCTTGGTCGAGCCTGGCCGGGGCGGTGCGGGAGTGGACGCAGAGCGACCGGTCGCACCTGGTGAGTCGGCTGGATCGCGAGACCAGCGGCTTGGTGATTTTCGCGAAACACCGGAAATCAGCTCGGGCCTTACAGATGGCCTTGCAGGAACAACGGGTGACCAAGACCTACTGGGTGCTCTTGACGGGCATCCTGACTGCGCCGGTGAAGGTCGATCAGCCGCTCGGCCCGCACGGGCTAGACCCGGTGGTCGCTCGCGTGGCCGTCCGAAATACCGGGCCGCGGCAGTCGGCGGTTACCGTCTTTACCCCGCTTTTTTCGGGGAACGGCTATACCCTGGCGGAAGTGAGGCCCCTAACGGGCCGGAAACATCAGATCCGGGCCCATGCAGAGTGGCTTGGACACCCGGTAGCGGGCGATAAGATCTACGGTGGGGACAGCGGGTTATTCCTGGAGTTCTGCTCCGCCGGTTGGACCCCTCGGCTGGCGGCGACCCTGCCTTTACGACGGCAGGCCCTGCACGCCGCCGAGATGGACTTCCTCGAAGGGCCGCGCTTCCGGGCACCACTGGCCCCAGATATGGCCTCTTTCGCCCGTGAGGTGGTGGGAGTTCCCCGCAATCTGCTCGATCGCCTAACCAGTGCCGATGCTGCCGCTCCAACTGCCCCCGATAGTGCACTACCCGACCGTGATCCCGCCGACCGTGCTCTCCCCAGCAACGAGAGCGCCGGGGGCGTGGCGTCGCCCCGGCCTGCTCTACCGCCGTGCCCCGAGAGCCGAAAGTCTCTCAAGCAGCAAGCTCGCCGTGAAACCAGAGCCGCTCGAGCAGCGTTGGCTCCAGACCAGCTTCCGACGGAAATGGATGGCGACCAGGGCGACTAGCTCCGTCAGTTTCCCTCTCCCGACAAGGCCGCTGCGAGGCCCTCCAGGACGATAATCACCGCCGGGCTGGGGACGGAGACGCGGCTGCTATCGACCTCCCATACCGCCCCGCTCTGCACCGCATCCAGGCGGCTCCAAAATGGGTCGCGCTTCAAGAAATCCAACGTCTCGCCCGAGGCCCGCTGGATGCCGGAAACACCGTCGGTCGTGATGAAAAGGACCTCTGGGCCAGCCTGGAGGAGAAACTCTCGGGACAGTTGCGGCCAAGGGCTAGGGGCTTCCGCAGCCAAGTTCTCGCCCCCGGCCTCGCGAAGAAGACCGTCGATGAAGGTGTCGCGCCCGGCGGAAAACGTGGTGCCGCGACCAAAAAACAGCACCACGCGAGGCCGGTGGGTGGCAGACGGGCGGCGCTGGCCATCCTCGCCGGCGGTCGTCGGCGACCCGAGGCGGTGGCGATCTCGTTCTTCCACCCGTTGGGCCACTAGCGTCCGGCGGTGCTGAAAATCCGCCACCACCGCCGCTGCCGCGGCCTCTCGTCCGAGGAGCCGCCCAACCAGCGTCGTGTCGGCGGCGATGCCGTCGAGGCCCGCACCGGTCAGCACGGCCACCGTCAGGCCCGCTTGCCGGAGGCGCCTGACCATCGCGGGAGTGGTGATGTCCGAGGCCAGGACGAGGTCGGGTTGCAGCCCGAGAAGCGCTTCGAGCGAGGTGTCGTTAAACCCGGCCACCTTGGGTAACTGCTGCACGGCGGCGGGCCGGTCGCAAAAGGGTGTCACCGCGACCAGTTGCCCGACCCCACCGACGGCAGCGACGATTTCCGTGCAACTCGGCGCCAGCGAGACCACCCGCTGGGCGGGTTGGGCGAGCTGCACCATATTGTCCCGGCCATCCACGGCCCGGATGACTTCCGGCGACTCTCCAGAACCCGGGGCCCTGGGTCGCCCCGGCTCGCTGGGGCCAGAGCAGCCCACAGTCAGCAGCCCGACGATGCCCGCCACTGCTGCGCCCCAGCCCGGCCACCTGGGCGAAACGGCCTGCGGCTTCATTCTCACCGTCGCGCTAAATCTTTTTCGCCAACTTGGTAAAGACGGCCTCCATTTTGTTGAGGTCGGCCTCCGTGTGGCGGGCACTGATCGAGGTGCGGATGAGATCCTTGCCAGGGGGCACCGCCGGAGCGACCGAGAGGGTGGTGAAAAGGCCATGCTCGAAAAGGAGCTTCCAGAAGCGAAAAGCCCGCTCACGGTTGCCCATGATGATCGGGGTGGCCGGGGTCTCGCTCTCCCAGATGTCAAAGCCCAGGCTCAGCAGCATCTGCTTATAGCGCCGGGTGTTGCTCCACAACCGCTCCCGGATTTCTGGCTCCGACTCTAGCAGCCCCAGCGCAGCGGTTGCCGCACCGGCCTGCGGCGGGCTCAGGGCCGCACTGAAGATCGTCTGCTTGGAGTGGGTCCGCAGATACTCGATCAAGTCACGATCCCCCGCAATAAAGCCGCCCGTGCTGCTCAGGGCCTTGGAGAAGCTCCCCGTCAGGATGTCCACCCGATCCGTCACCCCAAAGTGCCCCGCCGTGCCCTCACCCTTGGGGCCGAGAACCCCGAAGCCGTGGGCATCGTCGAGCACGAAAAAGCAGTTGTGGCCCGCACAGGCCTCCAGAATCTCCGGCACTTTGCCAATGTGCCCCTCCATCGAGTAAACCCCCTCAAAAACCACGATCTTCGGCGTCTCTGGTTTCTCAACCGACAGCACTTCGCGGAGGTCCTGGGCACTGTTATGGCCAAAGCGCTCCACCTTGGCCTGGGTCAGACCAATCCCCGACCACAGGGAAGAATGGACATTGCGATCCACCACCACCAAGTCCCCCTTCTGCGCGAAACTCTGGATCGACGCCATGCAGGCCAGATAACCCGCCACCGACACGTGGCAGGCTTCCTTCCCCAGGTGCGCGGCCAGCCGTTCCTCCAGCTCCGTGTGGTAGCTGCGGCTGCCGTTGGCCAAGCGGGCCCCCGTCGTGCTGGTGCCCCACTTCTCGATCGCCGCGTGAGCCGCCTCCCGCACCTTGGGATGGTCGCCCAAGCCCAGGTAGTCGTTGGATGACATCATAATCAGCTCCTGGCCGTCCTTCCAGACGTGAGAGCCGACCTGCCGGTCAAAAGTGTGGTAATACGGGTTATACTTCAGGCGCAGGCGGGTCGTCTCGTCTGAACGGCAACGCTGGTGAATGCTATTACGGGCTTTCTTGGCAAACGGGAGCATAAAAGGGGATAATAAGTCCAGGAATCTGACGAGACAATCAGGTGGGCACCTCTAGCGCACGGAAACGGGTTGACGCCCACTGGCTGGACGACAACCTAGTGAGGTTATCCTCTTCACCGCGACTAAAATAAGAGACGCGGAAGCACCGTTATGCAATTGGAAATCCTGAAATCAAAGATTTTACGTGCCGAGCTGACCGACGCCCAGCTCCACTACGAGGGTAGCCTGGCCATTGACCGAGACCTCATGGACCGCGTTGGTATCCTCCCTTACGAGAAAATCCTCATCGGCAACATCACCAACGGCGAGCGCCTGGAAACCTACGCCATCCCCGCCCCCCGCGGCAGCCTGACCTTTTCTCTCAATGGTGCCGCCGCCCACAAGGGCGCCCGCGGCCACCTCATCGTCATCATGGCCTTCGCCCAGATGTCCACCGCCGAGGCTCAGCAATGGGAACCCCGCGTCCTCACCCTTGGCAACCACAACCGCGAAATCGTCCTCGAGCGCGGCCCCGACCACCCCAACGCCACCCCCCACCTCCTCGGCATCTAAGCCCCCCACCCCCACCAACCCAGCCCCATCACCACGTCTTCCCGCCCAGCCAAGCCGCCGCCCAGCCCCTCTCGCCCACGCTGCGCTTTTTTCCGGATTGCGCCGACGCCAAGTCTGTGTCGGGCTCCCAAAAAGCTCCACTCTATGACCACCCTGCTCGAATTACTCCGCGACGGTGAGCCCCTGACCACCGCTCAGATGGCCACCATCCTCCACCGCAGCCCCTCCGAGGTCGATGCCGAGCTAGAGTCCCTCCGCGCCGCAGGCACCGTCCTCGGCTGGCGCGCCGTCCTCAACCCCCTGGCCGACACCGAAACCGTCCGCGCCGCCATCGAGGTCAAAATCTCGCCCGAGCGCGAGGGCGGCTTCGACCGCATCGCCGGCCGCATCGCCAAGTTTGACCAAGTCGAATCCTGCTACCTGATGAGCGGCACCTACGACCTCCTGGTCATGATCCGCGCCCGCGACCTCCGCGCCATCGCCGCCTTCGTTTACGAAAAACTCGCCCCCATCGCCGGCGTCCAGGCCACCGCCACCCACTTCATCCTCCGCCCCTACAAAGAAACCGGCTTCCTCATCGAAACCGCCTCCGAAGAAGCCGCCAAACCCGCCGTCAGCCCCTAGCCTAGCCCGCCGCCGCCCCAGAGCACTCCGCAGGCTGCCCCTGCACTCCCCCCACAACCCCGCAGTTCACTCACCCTGGGCGCTGCCCTTGGTGCAGGGCCACAATCCCCAGCGTCAGCGGGCGCGCCGTGATGTTCACCAACCCCGCCTCCGCAATCTGTGCCGCCAGCGCCTGCCGCGTCGGAAAAGTCTCGATCGAGCCCGCCAGATAGTCGTAGGCGTCCTTCTTGCGCGTCACCAGCGCCGCCAAATGCGGCAAAACGTGCTTCAGATAGGCGAAATAAAGCGGGCGAAACCAGCCGTAGGGCTGGGAAAACTCCAGAATCGTCAACCACCCACCCGGCCGCAACACCCGAGCCATCTCCCGCAAGCCGCGCGGACGGTCCTCGTAGTTTCGCACCCCAAAAGCCACCGTCACCGCATCAAAACACGCATCCGGCAACGGCAGCGCCATCGCATCACCCACCAGAAACACCGGCAAGTTACCCGCCCCCTCCGCCGAGCCCCCCGGCACGACCAGAGCACCCCCCGCCGCAACGCCGCCTGCCCCCTCCGCCCCACCAGCCGCGCCGCTCGGCGGGTTCATCGGAGTATCGAGAGCCCCCGCCGTCGACCCCGCCCCAAGCCCCCTAGTCGCCCCGCGCCGCCGAGCGAGCGTGCGGGCCTTCTCGCGAGCCTGTTCCAGCATCGGCTCACAGAAATCCATCCCGACAATCCGCAGACCCGGCATCGCCCGATGCAAAGCCAGCGCCACATCGCCGCTCCCCGTCGCCAAGTCCAGCAGATCGACCGGCCCCTGCCGCCGCACCTCCCGCACCAACGCCGCCCGCCACCAGTAATCCACCCCCCCGCTCAGCAGGTGGTTGGCCGCATCATAACGCCCCGCAATGCCCGAAAACATCTCGCAAACCGCAACTCCCTCAGGCATGCACTAACCCTAAACCACCCCCCGCCCCCTGTCAACCAACCCCTCACCCCGATGCCCCGCCCCAAAACCCAAAAAACCATCCGCCACTTGCAGCAGCCAATAAGTCGATTCCATGTAAACATAAAAAACCTTCATACACCTTATTCTATGAAGCTCACATTACTCTTTTTCCTTCCTTTATTAAGCTTTGCATCGGCGCAGAGTGAAATTCGGGAAATTGCGGGAGAACATCCACTGAATCCTGTTTTTGTGAATGAGGTCAAGACATGGATCACCACATTTGCTTCGTCACAAGATCTAGTAGCTCTAGTGTCATACGAGGCAGATGAGGCAGACTTTTTCCATCCGTTGGCCTATTATAACGTTTTTCTGGCGAGTTTCGATCCATTGGAGTCGCCTCAGTCAGTGGTGAAAACCGTCACCCATCGCAATCTCCACTTGAATGACCCTGAACTCAACAGAAGTTGGCTCTCTAAGTCTGCTATCTGGCTACCTTCGCTGAACATTGACGTCAAGGAGTATCAGCAGTTTGACTCGGAGTTGCAGTCAGGCAAGCGATTTGAGTATTTGGGACCCTACAGGTTATTTATCGGCATTTTCCGTAAAAATTCACACACGCGGACGTTTCTATTTGTTGGTGAGTTAAGTGAGTTTATTGAGATTTGCGCAGAACGAAACCTGCCTTTCATCGAATTGGCAATTGCTGGTGACAATTTTATGAAGAACTTTAATAGTCTTATTGGGAGGCAATAGCGTATACCCTTCGATTTCGCTATTGGTTTTCCGATGGAGAGGATCGACGGCTGCTTTCGGGCGAGATTTACGACCGACTGAGTCGCCTGAAGACCGCCCACGCCGGCACTACCACCAACATCACTACCCACACCACGCCAGCGAACGGCCAAGTATTAAACCACCACTATGACAGCCGGGGCAACCTCACTAGCCGCGAAATGCTGACCCCTGAGGGCAAAGCGACCCTAACCTATAACTTGGCCGAAAATAGCAACCGTGTGGTTAGCATTAGCGGTGCCCACAACGGCAGCTATCAATACGATGCCAATGGGCGCATTACCCAGCGCCAAAATAGCAATATTATTTGGACAAAATCGGGCCAGGTCGCCTCGGTCGAAGGTGAAATCTACCGCAACCGTTTCACTTTCGACGCCTCCTTTAACCGCACCGTCAATACCGTCGAGGAAGAGACGGCAGCCGAAGGACCATTTGACCGCAAGGTGCGGCGCACCATCTACGCCGCCGGGCTGGAACAGGTGGAAGCCTTCACCAACGG
>DAIQNO010000061.1:0-5219 GCA_036788355.1 Opitutales bacterium
GTAACACCGGTATTTTTAGAGTGCTGATGGGCACTTTTTTGAGATCGATTCCCCTTGGTCAGGCGGTGCCATCTTCGCCTCACGCAGTCTGTTGCAGCCTGCCCACCATCGCCGACATCATCGCCTATGAACGCGGTGACGCCGCAGTGCGGCGCGTTATCCGGTCGGGTTACCCTCGCTTCGTCGTCAACGCTGCGGTGCAGGCCGTAGCGGACGCAGCATCATCGGAACTCGCCCGTCCGGGGAGTCGTTTTGTGCCGACGATCAGCAAGCGTGCGGCGCGTTGCCTCGCCAAGTTTATCGGTCTGGAGGAGTCCAGCGTTACCAGTTGGATGCCTCGCGACAGCAACCTTCAGGAGCCCAATGCTTCCTCGGGCACCGAGCAGTTGCCGCCTCGCGGGGAATCGGTCGAGATTTTTGGAGTTCTGCTCGCCGATGAGCCTGAAGTTGCCAAGCGAGCCAAGGCGTTTTTGCAGCACACTGGCCTCGGGCTGCCGTCGCGGGTAGCTGCAGCCGCCCTCGGGTATCCCGTCGAGGAAGAACGCGCTGAGACCGATGCTGAAATCTTTCGAGTCATCGGCCCGTTGGTCGCCCCCGCCGCGCCCCACCTGACGGCCTGCGGAATGAATGCGGTGCACGCGGCACTGGCAGCCGCAGCGGCCTTGCAGGAACCCTGCGGCAGGCACCTCTTCGTGCAGCTCGGCTGGCTGTATCTCGACACCCAAGAGGTGCTCCTGAAGCTCCTCGGCCCGCAGGTGGAGGTGCTCGTGGTGCCCGATGTGACCGATCTGGACGCGATTAAGGACCTATTCTCGGGTCGAGGACGGGAGATCGCCGCCGTCATCACTGAGGTGCCGACCAACCCCAACCTCCAGGTGCCAGACCTCGCGACATTGAGCGACCTCTGTGCCGGTTGCGGAGCCTTGTTGATTGCTGACCCGAGTCTTGCCGGGCTGGTGAACCTCAACGTGCTGCCTTTCGCGGACATCGTTGTCACCAGCCTGACGAAATACTCAGCCCACCGTGGCGATGTGATGATGGGCCTGCTGGCCGTAAACCCCGACTCACCAAGGTTCTCCGAAATTGAGGCGGCGGCAGCGGACTGGATGGAGCCTCCGAGCCTCCCGGATCGGCTGCGGCTCGCGGCGCAGGTCCGGGACATGGCGACCGTCGCTAAGGCGGTGAACGCCAATACCAGCCGCCTGGCGGACTGGCTGAAGGCGCAGCCTCGGGTGGCTCGGGTGCGGCAACCCGACCGGGTCGCAATAGCCCCTTATCTCAGACCTGGAGCGGGGCCAGGCGGCATCCTGACGATCGAACTGGTCGGCAGCACCGCCGACGCTCTGGCGGCCTTCTACGACCGCGCCGAGGTGGTCAAAGGGCCGAGTTTCGGGACGCATTTCACCATGATGTGCCCGTTCCTTTACCTAGCGCATTTTGACCTGGTATCGACCCTGGAGGGCCAGGCTTACCTCCGTGAACGCGGCCTTGACCCCCATCTTGTCCGGTTATCGGTAGGCTCTGAGTCTCTGGAAGCCATCCAGGCCGCCCTCCAGCTCGGCTTTAACCACCGCGAAACACGCTCAGTTTGAAACGCGGAAGACTCAGCCTCCGAAATCCGGCGAGGCAGTGGGCAGCGCAGGGGAATATTGTGATCAGGGGGGCCTTAATCGAGATTGCTGCCCGGTCGGATTATTAACAGAAACCAGGATGCAACAACACCACCCATCGGTGATCAGACTAGCGACTCGCGGGAGCCGCCTGGCGATGGCGCAAGCCCATCTTGCGGCGGAGGCCCTGCGAAGTGCCTGGCCGGGGCGGGAGGTGGTGATCTTGGAGGTGGAGACTACCGGAGACCGTCAGACCACCTGGTCACTGGAGACCGAGGGCGGAAAGGGGCTTTTTACCAAGGAGATCGAGGAAGCCCTGTGGCGTGGCGAGGCCGATGTCGCGGTTCACTCGGCTAAAGACCTGCCGACGGAGGAGCCTCCGGGCTTGGTCATCGGGGCCTATCTCCCGAGGGAAATGGCCCACGACATTCTCGTCGTGAGGACGGGGATCGCGGTGCCCACCCGCCTTGCCTCCGGCAGTCCGCGACGGCGAGAGCAACTGAAAGCCCGGTTTCCGCAGGCAGTCTGGCAGGAGTTTCGGGGTAATGTCGAAACCAGACTCAAGAAGATCGCTGGCGGAGAGGCTGAAGCGACGGTTCTGGCAGCAGCCGGGTTGCGCCGCTTAGGTATCACCCGTTGGGACGGCCTCGATTTCCGCCCTCTGGGGCTGCGTGAGGTCGTGCCAGCCGTGGGGCAGGGGGCGGTGGCCCTGCAGGTCAGGGCAGGGGAGGAGTGGCTGGTCGAACCGGCCGGTGACGAGGCAACGGGACGGGCCGTTTCGCTGGAGCGGCGGCTGCTGCGAGGTCTAGGAGGGGGGTGCCACACCGCAACCGCCGGCCACGTTACCGATGGGACGCTCCTCGTTTTTCACGCCGATCTCGGGTTTCTAGAACGGAAACTGCCCGATCTCGCAGCGACCTCGGCAGCCCACTTCTCCGATCAGGTTGCTTTGCCGGAAAGCCTTTCCACCTCCGATGCTGCGGCACGAGACCCCGCTGAAGCCGCCGTGGAAGCACTCAGCGCGGAGCTTGTGGCCCGACTCAAGTCGCGCTAGCTTACAAAATTACGTTGTTGTCAAAAAAACCTCCGATGCCCGACCCTGCCTCCTCACCTCAAAAGCCGCCCTCCGCGCTGCATCAGCCCGCTACCGATCTTCCACCAACGACCACCGCGTCGCCGGACTTTCCCGTCACTGGAGATGCCAGTCCCCGGACTGCGGGTGGCGTTCAAGCCGCAGAGGTTGACTGCGGATCGGTGCGTCGAGGCACGGTTTACCTCGTCGGGGCCGGGCCAGGCGATCTCGGCCTCGTGACACGGCGGGCAGAATCGCTGATACGGGATTGTGATGCCCTCGTTTACGACTACCTGGCCAACCCGGCTCTGCTGACGTGGTGCCGCCGAGATTGTCAGCAGATCTGCGTGGGTAAGAGCCCCGGCAGGCACTCTAAACCCCAGGGCGAGGTTGAGGAGTTGCTGGTGGACCTGGCCGGGCAGGGCAAGTCAGTCGTCCGACTCAAGGGCGGCGATCCGTTCATTTTTGGCCGCGGCGGTGAGGAAATGGAGCGCCTCTTTGCCGCAGGGGTGCCCTACGAGGTCGTTCCGGCAGTCACGGCGGCCCTGGGAGCGGCCGCCTACGCGGGCTATCCCCTGACTCACCGCGACCACGCCTCGTCGGTGACGTTTCTGACCGGCCATGAAGATCCGAAGAAAGGTGGCTTAGCCCTTGATGCCCGTCCTTTCGCGAAACTCGGCGGCACGCTCTGCGTTTACATGGGCGTCGGCACCCTTCCGGAGCTGGTGAGCCAGTTAACCGAGGGCGGGATGCCCCCGGAAACTCCCGCCGCCGTGGTAGAATGGGCCACCCTGGGCCGCCAGCGGGCTTTACGCGCCACGCTCTCAACCGTGGTCGAGGCTGTCGAGACTTTCGGCCTGAAGGCTCCGGCCATCATCACGCTTGGGGCCGTCGCCGGTCTCAACCCAGCGATGGCGTTTTTTGGAAAGGGCCCACTCGCGGGCGTGACGGTTGCGACCACCCGCGCCCAGCAACAGGGGGCAGGTCTAGCGCAACGCCTCACGGCGATGGGTGCCGACGTGATTGAGCTGCCGCTGATCGCCATCACCGAAGCACCACCGAGCGTCGCGGAGGCGGACGTGCTCGACAACCTGTCCAGCTACCAGTGGCTGATCTTTACCAGCGCCAACGGCGTCCACTGGTTTTTTGCCAAGCTACGCCGCCGTTTCCGCGATCTGCGGGTTCTCGGCGGGCTCCGGATCGCCTGCGTCGGGGAAGCCACCAAAACCGCCGTTGAAAGCCACTTTTTGGAGGTTGACGTAACCCCGACGACTCCGACCGCTGACGGCCTCGCCGAGACCTTGTTAGCAGAGCACGATCTGGAAAATTACAACTGCCTGGTCGTTACCGGCAACCGCAACCGCCCCGAGCTGGTGGAGAAGCTGACCGCAGGCAGGGCCATTGTCGATACCCTGGAAGTCTATCGCACCGCGCTTTCAGATTTGGCCGAAGACCCCGCTGCCACCGACTTCCGACTCCGTGGCGCAGACTACATCACGTTCACGTCCACCAGCACCGTGGAGAGTTTTGTCGGTCAGGCCGCCCACCTACGCCTCGAGAAAGGTGCCAAGCTGCCCAAGGCCATCAGTATCGGGCCGCAGACCACCGCCAAGTTGAAAGCCTTCGGGGTGCCGGTCGCAGCCGAAGCTGCAACAGCGACGATCGAGGCTCTAGCGGAGGCAGTCGGCAAGGCAGCGGCCAAAGTCAGTGGCTAGAACCACTTTTTTGCCTTTTCGAAGAAGGACTCCTCGACGGGGTGGTCGGCGTCCCCGCAGGCTTCCGCGTAAGACTCAAGGGCCTCACGCTGTTTCGCAGTGAGCTTTTTCGGCACTTCGATTTCGACCTTGACGAGCTGGTCTCCTGGGGCACCTCCGCGGAGGTCGGGCATCCCCTTTCCCCGCAGCCGGAAAGTCGTCCCCGCCTGGGTGCCGGGCGGGATCTTCAGGCTGGCGCGGCCATCCAGCGTAGGAACCTCAATCGACCCGCCCAAGCTGGCCAAGGTGTACTTTATCGGAATCTGACAGAAGAGGTTGGCGTCCTGGCGCTCGAAAATCTCGTGATCCTTCACGTGCAGGACGATGTAAAGGTCTCCCGCCGGGCCGCCTGCGCTCCCTGCCTCACCGTTGCCCGCGCTGCGTAGCTTAGAGCCAGTATCGACACCCGCCGGCACCCGAACTTTCAGCTTGTTGGTCTCCAAGGTCTTTCCGGAGCCACTGCAGACCGTGCAGGCTTTCTCAATCACCGACCCAGAACCACCACAAGTGGGACAGACCTGGCGCACTTCGATAAAGCCCTGTGACCGGATGACCCGCCCCGTACCGCCGCAGGTGGAGCAGGTTCGGCGACCACTGCCCGGCTCGGAACCAGTCCCGCCACAGTGGCCGCACGGACGGTTCCGCCGGTAGGAAATCTCCTTCTCGACGCCCCGCGCTGCCTCCTCCAAGGTAATCTGGAGGTCGAAACGGAGGTCGTCCCCACGTGAAGGCCCGCCGCGCTGCCCCCCGCACCCCCGCCGCCGCCTTGCGCATCCTGCGGCG
>DAIQNO010000061.1:5229-10258 GCA_036788355.1 Opitutales bacterium
CTGCCCCCCGCCAAAAAGATCCTCGAAGATCCCGCCTCCACCGCCGCCACCGAATCCCCCGCCGAAGACCTCGCGGAAGATATCCATCGGGTCGTGAAAGCCTCCGCCTCCCGCACTCCCACGAGGTCCGGCGGCCCCTCCGCCCTCGAAGGCGGCATGGCCAAAACGATCATAAGCCGCCCGCTTTTCGGGGTCTTTCAGGATATCGTAGGCCTCCGAGACCTCCTTGAACTTCTCTTCGGCCGTGGAGTCGCCGGGGTTCTTATCCGGGTGAAACTTCACCGCCAGCTTCCGATAAGCTTTTTTTAGGTCGGCTTCGTTGGCATCTCGGGCTACGCCGAGCAGTTCATAGTAGTCACGTTTAGCCATTGCGGAGAAATTAGGTCAGGAGACGTTAAAATGTGTTTTTTGTCGGGCAGCGGGATTGAGTTTTGTAAAATTGTAAGGATAATTCGACTCTTTCACAATGCAATGTGGCTCGGAAAAATTGGGTCAAGATGACACAATCACGCGGTCTACATCATAATTATTGCACGGACTGTGCCGACTTTGCGAGTCCGAGTTCGACGCCGACCTTGCTTCTGGGTGGCCGAATCAGAGGACGGCAGTGGGTGATTCCCGCCCAGGGCATTTTGGCAACTTGGCAGGCTAGGCCTCCGCCGTGGCAGGTGGCGGTCCGCCGTCGGGGGCGGCAGCGCCCCGGGAAAGGATCACCATCGCGGCCCTCAATAGTCGACCGTTGAGTTGATAGCCGGAACGCTGGCAGCGGCTGATGGTGCCCTCTGCCGCCGTCGCAGAGTCCTCCTCGCCAACGGCCTCGTGCAGATTGGGGTCAAAGGTGCTGCCCGGAGCCGGAACCAGCTTCTCGAGGTTGTGGTTACCTAAAGTCGTTTCGATCTGTTGAACGACGAAGGTAAACCCTTGCACCACCGGCGCGGCCTCTGGGTGCTGAGCCGCAATCGCCAGGCCCATCTGGAGGTTATCCAGGGCCGGCAGCAGGTCTTCGATCAGTGCCGCCGCCGCCGTACGCCGGATGTCGTCGCGCTCTCTCGCCAGGCGTCGCCGCTGGTTGTCCATCTCAGCCAGCGTCCTCAGCTTCGCCTCCTCTGCCTCCTTCAGCTTTGCCTCCAGCTCCGCGATTCGGCCCGCCAGCTCCAAAAGCCCGTTGAAAGCCTCCGTCGGTGGTTCCGAACCAGCATCCAGGGATTCCGGGAGATCCTTGCTGCCAGATGCCTCGGAAGAAACAGGATGGTTCCCGCTTTGGTGGCGAGTGGCAGCATCCACCGCAGCTGCTGTCTCGGTGGGTGTATCGGGTTGAAAAGTCTGATCGGTCATAACTCCTGAGTCACGCGCCGTTTTCGGCGAAAGGCAACCGAAAAATACCCGCCATCGCCCCCCGTTCCCATTAGCCCACGCTTACCCTCCTGACGCCCTTTCAGAAGGTGGCAAAAAACTTTCCCGCAGGCTTCGCGAGGAGCGGTTGCTACCAGCGGAACTCCACCCCACCAAAGATCGACCGGCCATCCGCCGGAAACCACGCCGCGTGATTAGGGTTGGCCCGAGCCGTCACGTTGGCGACCGCCGAGTAGGACTCATCGGCCAGATTCCTCGCCTCGACGTAGGCCCTCCAGTGGCCCCGAGGCGACGTGTAACCAAGCCGTAACCCTACCACCGCGTAGCCATCGATCTGAAACGTGTTGGCATTATCGACCCACTGACTCTCCGGAGCCGCTTCGAGGCTGGGGCTGATTTCCCACTGGTCGAAAAGGGTCAAGCGCACCGTCGCGAAAAGGTGATGAACCGGCACCCCGGCAACCTCGTTGTCGCCAAACTCCGGGTTGTCGTCAAAGCGGTAAAAACTGCCCGTGTAAACGACATCGGCGGACAGCTTCGCCTGGTCAGAAAGGCGCTGATCCAGGCCGATTCCTGACTCCACACCGGTCCTCAAGACCTTGGGGGCGTTGATGATGGGCGAACCAAAGCCTGCCGCCGGATCCAGGCGGATATGCTCGTCGCTGATCCAACTGTGAAACACCGCCGCTTCCCAACGCCAAGAGCCCTGCGTGCCTCGGGTGCCCAGTTCGACGGTGCGGGCCACCTGGGCATCAAGTCGCGGTAAGCGATCCGGCTGGGTGTCCGCATTCCCCGCCAGATCAAAGAAGGTGGGGGGCTCAAAAGACTCCGTGTAGGAGGCGAAAAGGGCGGCGTCTGGGGTGACCGCGTAGGACGCGCCGACCCTCGGGTTCAAGCGCCAATAAAATTCATCATAACTCACGGCGGGGTTGGGCCCGCCCGGCTTTCGATCGAACTCGCGCTGAGCCACCACCCCTTGCAGACCGAGATCGACGGTGAGTCGCTCCGTTACATCGTATTCAGAGTGAAGAAAAGCGCCAGTCGTCGTGGCGAAGCGCTCACCACTGAGATTTAGGGTTCCCTTGACACTAGAGAGAGGGCTGGTCGGGCCGCCTGCATAGCTGAATCGACGCTCATCGCCAGTTCCCACCACCGAATGGACCCCAAGGGTGTAGCGCCAGCCTTCTTGGATGACCTGTTGCCATTGGAGAGCGACGGAAACGTCATGGGTCGGCAGCTCCAAAATCACCCCCGGCGTGGGGTGATACTCGAACTTGTAGTTGTAACCCACGCCAGCGGTCAGACGGGCGTTGTCGCTACTCCCCACGTTCCATTGCAGCCCCGTTATCACCTGCTCAATATCGAGCCCCTGGCTTCGCTGCACCGCATTGGCGGCCGCTTGGCGCGGATTGGCTTCGAACTGTGCCCGGTTGAGAGCCCCGGGCCACTTGCTGCGGGCATCGACGGCCATGGCCACCAACCGCAACTCCGAAGCCTCCCCGACCTGCCAACCGAGATTTCCCGAAACCCGCCGCACGCTATACTCAGAGTGGTCTCGATAGCCATCGCCCTCTCCATAACCGGCTGAAATCACCCCGTCGAAAGGCTGCTCCTCGAACGAAGTCAGGGCGTTGACCGACCAACTTGCATAGCTGCCGCCCTCGGCTCGTAACCGCCCCCGCGGAGCACTGTAGCCGGTGAGTGGCACCCACGCGAGGCTCCCGCCGAGGGTCGCGTTACCCGTCTGAAATGCGTGACCCCCGCGCCGGATGTCGATGTAATCCACCGCGAAAGCGTCTAGCGCATGAACATCAAAGTTTCCGTCCGCTTGATTGATTGGAATGATCCCGTAAAGCAGTTGCACCCCTTTACCGTGACCCGTCCGCACAATTCCTGATCCCCGGATGCTCAGCCGGGTATCCAACGGCCCAAAACGACTCTGCGCAAAAACCCCCGGCACTCCCCGCAGCGTCTCGGCGACCGTGGTGGCGCGACCGGCGGCGAGGATTTCCGCGTCCAAAATCGTCGCCGCACCGGAGAACCCTTTCAGTTCGTTCTCGGCATTGAGTTGAGCCACACTCACCGGGCTCAAGCGGTCGTCAACCACCTCGTGAACCTCCAGGTTGACGGTTGGCTCATCGACCTGACCTTGGGCAGCAATTAAGAAAAGGAGGCTGAGAGTGGTTACGAAACGGCGTCGAGGCATCCCGAAAGCGGATAGCCGCCAGAAAGACTCTTGGTCAAGAAAAACCGGCCCCGACCTCCCTGGAAGGGTGACCGCTTGAGCGAGCTATTACCGCGATGGCCGAGACACCCTTTCGGGCCGGTTTCCTGATAAAAAAGGGGGCAGGGGGTCACCGTTCTGGAGCAGAACTCCCCACCCGCGGCAGCCAGTGCAGGGTGACGGTTGGGATCGCGCTCAGTTCGACCAAGAGGTCGATTCCGCAAGCGTCGGCCAAGGCGGCTAGCAGGTTGGCCAAAAGAGGCCGTGGCTCAGCCACCTGGTTAGCGAAATCTTCGGGCGGCAGGAGTGTATCGAGGGCCGTCAGGAGCTGCGCCTTGCCGACTTCAACGGTGACGACCAGCGTCAACACCGGAAGCGTTGAAACCCCGTTCTCTGCTGAACGATCGCTTGAGGGCTCCCAATTCCAAGATAAAGCAGAGGCCCACGCCGCAGACTGCACAGCGAGGGCCGTCACCTCCGTCAAAAATCTCCGGAAGGCCGCAGCGGGCACCCACAGAGACTCCTCTGGCAGCGTCGTGGCCACTGATAGCGGAGTTTCGAGGGCGGCAGATCGCTGGCTCAGATCGGAACCAGGTTTCGGCTCGGCAGCGGCGTGTCTCAGTTCAGAAGGGGGCAGGGGTTCTGGATCGGGAACACGGGTGCCGGGCACGCGCCATTGCAGTGCTTTCGAGCGCAATCGGCTTTCAAAATCGGACTCGATACGGTCGAACAGGGGGCGTAAGGGCACCCACTCGGAGGTTGGGGCGTTGGCTGCAAACTCCAGCGCCACCCACGCCTCCAGGCGGTGGGCAAACTCGCGATAGGTCTGGCGTTGAGCCTCCAGCGCGAGACTCAGCGCAGCCGCATCCATCGCCGCCGCACGGTGATGATGCACCAAGCGCTGGTGCTGGGCATCCTGGTCGGCAAGCTGTTCCTGCAGTCCAGCAACCAGTTGGCGCCAGACCCGTTCCTGGCGCTGTTGAAGCTCCACCACGCGCCGGTGCTGCCGGTAGCGGTCTAAATGAGAGGCCAGCCGAGTCCGCAACTCACGCACTTCAAAGGGCTTCGAAAGAAAGTCCGTTCCTCCGGCCTTAAATCCCTCCAGAAGGTCTTCTGTGCGATCCTTAGCCGTCAGGAAAATGATCGGCAGTTCTGGGTCAAAGGGTCCAGAACGCAGGAAATGGCAAACCTCGTAGCCATCCATCCCTGGCATCATGATGTCCAACAAAACCAAGTCGGGAACGTGGCGGTTGAGCAGGTCGAGGGCCATGGCACCGTTTTCCGCCACCAAAACGTCATAACCTTCAGAACGGAGCACCCGCTCGGCGAGCAATCGCGAATTGGGGTGATCCTCGACGAGCAACACAAGAGCTGGCGACGTTGCGGAAGGCATCTTGAAAAGGTGTCAGGATATTTTCGTTTTGGCAACTTTACCGCACCTGGCCAGCCCTG
>DAIQNO010000062.1:0-10038 GCA_036788355.1 Opitutales bacterium
TCCTGCCGTTCCTGGCGATCACGGCCGCTGTGGCACCGTTGATGGGCCTACTCGGAACGGTGGTCGGGATGATTAAGACCTTCAATCTCATCACCATTTTTGGAACTGGCGACGCCAAGAGCCTCTCCGGCGGTATTTCAGAGGCCCTGGTCACCACGGCACTTGGTTTGATCGTTGCCATCCCGGTGTTGGTTCTGCACGGCATTTTGCTCCGGATGGCCAAGAAAAAGGTGGGCATGATGGAGCAGGCCGCCGTCAATTTCGTCAATGGAGTAGCCGTAAGCCCGCGGCATCGCGACAACAAGGTGGCTTAGATTCGGATTGCCCAGTTTTCATCCTCCGCAACGGCCTGCTTCCCTCTGCGTTGCACTGATAAAGCGATGTTCAGACTCTTCCGACTAGGTTCTCTTATCAACTCGCGACCTGCTCGCTAGAACTTTCCCTGCCCGTCGTTATCTTGATGTCTTTGCTGACTATTTCCCTTCATGGAACTGAGCCTTAACAGCATTTTGGAAATCTGGCGCAATGGCGGCTACGTGATGATCGGGCTGGCCTTGTTGTCGGTTTTAATCTATTCAACCGGGTTTCAGTTGATTCTCTACATTCTGAACACTGGCGTTTCCAGGAAGGATCAGGGGTTGTGGGCTTCGTGGGTGGAAAATCCCGCGAGCGGTTCGGGAAAAGTGGGGGAAATTATCCGCTACACGCAGGATCGGGTGGATTCCTCCAAGCAGGTTCGAAATCGCTTTGAGGAGGTCAAGCTGGCGATGTCGGGAATGCTCGACCGCCGCATCACTTACCTCTCCACGCTGGTTGCGGTGGCCCCTCTGATGGGCCTGCTGGGCACGGTGATGGGGATGCTACAGACCTTCTTCGGCATCGCCAACTCGGGCGGGGCGGACACGGCTGGCGTGGTCGCGGCAGGGATTTCCGAGGCCCTGATTACGACCCAAACCGGGCTCACCATCGCGCTGCCCGGGCTGTTTATCGCGATGATCGTGCGGCGCCAGATGCACGCCCTGGAAGCTTCTCTGGCGCAGATTGAAAGCCTCACCCTCACCCACTTAAAGTTCGACTGATGGCCCGCCGCAGCATCACCGCAGATATCGACGAGCCGACAGAGATCAATCTGTCGTCGATGATCGACTGTATTTTCATCCTCCTGATTTTCTTCATCGTGACGACTGTCTTCGTCGAAGAAAGCGGCCTCCAGGTGAACCGGCCGCAGCCTGGCGGGGAAACGCCATTGACTGATGACACGACGGTGCGCATCGAATTAACCACCGACAACCGGATTCTGTTTAACGGCACGGAGATTGGAATCAACGGGGTTCAGGCTCGCGTCAAGCAGGCTCTCGGTGCAGGGGATGACGTGCCTTTTCTTATTCTGGTGGACGACACGGCACCCCACGGGCTTTTTGCACGGGTCTGGGGCGAAGTTCGCGCCGGGGGTGCTACGATGATGAGCTTTAACCCGAGGGACTGATTCTTATGCCTCGCACCTCACACCTCAGCCAAGAACCGGATCGGACGGACATCGATTTGTCGCCGATGATCGACTGTATCTTCATCTTGCTGATTTTCTTTATTGTGACCACGGTCTTCGTCGAAGAACCAGGAGTCGAAGTGAATAAGCCCTTCGCGGTCGATCCGGTGCGGCTGGAAAAGAATAGCGTCCTGATCGCCATTACTGCGGACAACAAGGTGGTCTATGGCGGTAACGAGGTCGGCGTAGCCGGGATCGGTGCCGAGGTTCGCAGCCTGATGCTCAAACAGCAGTATCCGGTAATTATTCAAGCGGACGAAAAGTCCGACCAAGGTATCTTTGCCCAAGTCTATCGTGAGGTTAACCTCGCCGGGGCTGAGCAGATTTCGTTTTCCACCATCAATGACTAAGGCGTGCTGCGATGAGTGAGACTTTCACCCCCCCAACGGCCAAGAATCACGCTCCGGTGGCCCTGCTCGCTTCGGCAGGCTTCACGGTGTTGCTTTTTTTGGCGATGGCTTTGGCCCAGCTTTTCAGCTTCGAGGAGCCGAAAAAGACGGAGGTCAACCAGTTGACCATGAGTTTTCCGCCGCCCGACGTCGAAGAACTCGACGAGCCCGAGCCCCCGCCTCCGCCGCCTGACGAGCCCCCACCCGAGCTGCCACCACCGCCGCCGGAAATCTCCCTCGACGCGCTGGTTGCGGCCATCAATCCAGGGTCTGGCGGGGCCGGTGGCTTCGATATTGGGCTTCCGGGCATGGACGCGGGTTCCGCCGGACAGATTTCGCTGGAAGACGTTTTTGACTCTACCGACCTCGACCAGGTCCCCCGTCCCCTGGGGCAGCCGCGGCCTCGTATCCCTGCCCGTTTTACGCGGGCAGGGATGTCCTGGCGCGTGGTGGTGACGATGGAGATCGGGACCGACGGCTCCGTTGAGCGGATCATCAACGTCGATTCGCCACATCCTGAGTTGGTGGAACCGATTTCTGATGCCGTGCGCAGCCTTAAATATCAAGTCGGCACCAAGGGTGGTCGCCCAGTGCGGTTCCGCGTCAACTTCCCTTTCGCTTTTGGCCAATAGAAACAACACCTGGTTAAATCTTTTTCCTCTCCTACTCTCATGCGCCAGTTTTTCCTTTTCTCTGTGGGCCTCTTGGTCATCTCGGTAGCTGCGGCCCAGCCTTTGCGCGTCGATCTTCCCAAGGATCGCTTCTTGACGGACCGGGCCTATCAGAAGGAGTTTCTGGACACTTACATTCCGTTGCGGGAGGCAGAGCCGAAGATCAACCCCGAGGAGGTGCCTTTGTTTCAGGATCTCCTGGCCCTGATCGAGGTGCAACCAGCGGCGGCCGCTGCCCGCCTGGAAGCGGCGATCACCCCCAACAGCAGCGCGGCTCTGGCTTTTGTGCTTGGGAACCTCTACCTGCAATCCGGCGAGATGCAGAAGGCGGCCTCGGCCTACGAGCGGGCGATTGCCAAGTTCTCTGACTATCGACGCGCGCACAAGAATCTCGGTTTGGTGCATTTCCAGAACCAAAACTGGGCCAAGGCCCAGGAGCACATGACCAAAGCCATCCAGCTCGGCGATCGTGATGCCAGCAACTACGGGCGCCTGGCCTACACCTACCTTCAGCTAAGCGACGCGATCGCCGCTGAATCGGCCTACCGCAGCGCGATCGTCATGGAGCCGGCCAAGCTCGACTGGAAACTCGGCTTGGCGCAGACCTTGATGACCCAGTCGCGCCACACAGAGGTCATCGCCATGATGGAGCCGATTATCGACAGGGACTCGGCCAACGCGCAGCTTTGGTTGTTTCAAACCAACGCTTTCTTAGGTGCGGAGCAGTTGCAAAACGCGGCCATCAACCTCGAAATTGTGCGGCGCCTCGGTGCAGCAGACTCTCGCAACTTGCAGCTGCTGGGCAATGTTTACTTGCGCCTGGAGCAACCCGAGCGGGCCTTGGATGCCTTTTCCGCCGTGCTCGATCTGAACAACCCGGCCGCCAACCTGACGGTGGCCTATGACGCGGCCGGCCTCTTTACCCGGCTGGGGAACTACGCAGCAGCCCGCTCCCTGGTAGCCAAAATTCGCACGACAGTGCCGAACCTGGAAGCCTCCCGCGACCTTCAGTTGCTGACTTTGGAAGCGCGGATTGCCCGCGCTGATGGCCGTGAGGCCGAGGCGGCAGAGATTTTAGGGAGGATCGTTTCGCGTGATCCGATGAACGGCGAAGCCCTGATCGAGCTGGGCCGCTACCATGCCAGCCAAGGCGATTCCGAGCGGGCCATCTTCCAGTTTGATGCTGCGGCCAGGCTGGAGAAGTTCACCCATGACGCACTGGTGGCCAAGGGGCAGATGCTGGCCCGCGAGCGGAAATCCCCCGCCGCGATCGAGGCTTTGCGGGCGGCTTTACGAGCCAAGGAAGATGCGCGGGTCGAGAACTTCCTTGCCCGCGTCGAACGGGCGGCCCGGTCGCAATAGCCGCCTAGCGGTGGCGAGGTCTGGCAGACGCTGACCCTGGGAAAATTTGCGTCGGTGTTGTTTTTTGGATTGCGGTCGAATGATATTGGTAAAATTATAGTGTTCTAATGTTTGAACTATGCTGCCCATTTTCGTTCCTGACGCGCTCGCGGATGCTAATCCTCGGGCGGTGGGCGGCGGCTTTGCTGGTGTTGTCGCTGTCGGCCAGCAGTTATGCCAACCGCCCGTGGGGGCGCGCGGCTGCTTCGCGGGTCTCGCCCACCAACCAGGTGTACTTTCCTGCGGATAACAACCCTGCCGATGGGGTGATTTCTGAGGAGGAATACCTCGCCTACGTCCAGGCTTGGCTCAATCACGAGGAGTGGGCGGAACACGACGGCGGGCAAGTCCCGATCGACTTTGTTTCGCGGGCGGCTTACCTCCGCTGGAAACACAATGGCCATTATCAGGTGACCGGTAATGGCAGCACCGCTACGAGCTACGGCTCGACGTCAATTAGTATCGGCTTTAGTTCCAGTAACCTTTTTTTGGTAGGCGCGCCAGATCCCTACGAGCCGGCTTCGGTAACAGTTTACCTGGATACGCCGGAAGAAGAGTGGAATGCGGTGGCGGTGGAGGAGCGGGTGCCGCTGAAGTGGCCGGTGGACATTTTAAGCACCGACCCCTACTCGAAATCTGACCTGATGCCCAGGACAGGGCTGTCAATCGTGCAAGTCGGGGATGAGTGGGTCGTCCGGTGGGCCCCGGTGGAGCCCAGCGACAACGGAAATTTCGTTTACCAGCTCCGGGTGCCGATCGGACAGCTCCCGATTTCGACCCCGATGTCCTGGGAGGGGTTTTCCGGGGTGCAGTCTTACGATGGTGTGTCGCGTCCATCAACCTATCGCTACCTTGATCCGGGAGCTTTTAACGCTGAAGGCTGGCTCTATGCCAACACCTCCAGGCCTTATAGTTGGGGTTGGGCGATTGGAGAAGTCACCGAGCAGGAAGCGAGTCGTCGGATTTCCGCTCTAGCTTTCGGGGGGAACCACCGGGTTGAGGCGCTATCTCGTTTTATGCCAGTGTTTTCCTGGCAGGAGGGAGCCGATGGGCGCTGGAAGGTGGTGGTGGAGTATTCTCTGCACCGCCAGGCCGTGCGAGACGAGCTGCTGTCCGTGGAGTTTCGGGGCGGTGCGTCCTTGGGGGCGACCCTGCAGCCGATCCTGCCGACGTCAGTGGCGGTGGTCTCCGAGCCGACGGGTTCCCGCCTGACGCATTATCGGGCGGAGCTGGAGGTTCCCGAAGGCTGGCAGTATTTTAGGCTGGTGCCGATTCTCGACCGGCGGGTCGCGGACGAGCTGCGATACTGGTGAGCTTTCGGGGATGGTTTAGCGTGAATCGCCCTGCCCTCTGGCCGCCAGAACCCGAGGCATTCCCGGAAACCACCTATGATCCAATTTCCCGATTGACCTGATCGAAACCCGTCCCCCATCCTTTTATGATGTCTTGGAAAACCCCCATTTTCGTTGCCTTTGGTCTTAGTCTCGCTGGTGGAGTCACGCCCGCTTGGGCTCAGTCCCCTGAGCCTGTCCCGGCACCCAACGCGGAGATCACGCTGCTGAAGCAGTTTGGCTGGATGATGAGCCAAAACATCAAGGAGCTAGATCTTTCGGACGCTGAGGTGGCCGCTTTTCAAGAGGGGCTGTCGCAGGGTCTCGCGGGTGAGCAGTTGGTCGCTGAAAGTGACTTGGAAGGGGTCAACCAACAACTTCAAGCGTATTTCCGGGACCGTTTTATGAGCCGCCAAAACCAAGCCAACGCTGACTTTTTCACCAATTTGGCCAAGGAAGATGGCGTGGTGAAGTCGGACAGCGGTCTCCACTACAAGATCCTCAATCCTGGTGGCGAGCAGCGGGCGGCACTGACCGACTCGGTGAAGGTTCATTATACGGGCACGCTGACGGACGGCACGGTTTTCGACAGTTCACGGGAGCGCGGCCAGCCGGCCACCTTCCCGGTCAACCGCGTCGTTTCGGGCTTTTCCGAGGGGGTGCGCCTGGTGGGGCCTGGGGGTCGTGTCATGCTCTACATCCCGTCGAATCTGGGTTACGGCGACAATGGCCAAGGCAGCATTCCACCGCGCTCGACGCTGGTTTTTGACGTAGAAGTGATCGAAGTGATTGCCGCAGAGTAGGTGCTGCTGTAAACGCTACGGCTTTGTCCGACCAACGCGCCTACCGTAGGCGCGTTTTTTTGTGACGGCGAAAAGGTAGCGGTTGATTTTCCTTGACCCATCAACGCATCAAGATTTATTGATGCGTTATGACTGAAGTTAGTCCGATCATTGCCGACCAGCTTCGCCAGGGACGGCCCTTGCTCTCCGTGGAATTTTTTCCGCCGAAGAATGAGGAGGGAGCCCGACAGATTTTGCGGACCGCGAACCGGCTGAAGGTTTTTCGGCCGGATTTTGTGTCGATCACCTACGGGGCCGGGGGCAGCACGCGGGAGCGCACTTTGGCCTACGGGGAGTTGCTGGCCGAGATTTTCGGTTTCAACGTCATGCCGCACCTGACTTGCGTCGGGCATTCTCGGGGCGACCTGCGCGAGATCATCGAGGGTTTTCGGCGGGCGGGTTTCCGCAACATCATGGCTCTGCGGGGTGATCCGCCAAAGGGGGAAACGGCCTTTAGGCCGCACCCCGATGGTCTGCATTTTGCCTCGGAGCTGGTCGCGTTTATCCGCGAGCACTTTCCGGATTTTGGGATCGGGGTTGGCGGCTATCCCGAGGTTCACCCGGACGCGACAGATGCCGAGGCCGACTTGAAATGGCTGGTGCATAAAGTCCGCCAGGGGGCCGATTTTGTGACCACGCAGCTCTTTTTTGATAATGCCGATTATTTCCGATTCTGCGGGCGGCTAAAGGCCCTAGGTGCCTCGGTGCCGGTAGTGCCGGGGGTGTTGCCCGCCCTTTCGGCCAGCCAGCTGCGGCGCCTGGTGACCTTTTGCCGAGCGTCGTTGCCTCCGGCGCTGATGGCCTCGCTGGAGGCAGCCGGCGAGGACGAGGCGAAGTCGGCAGCGATCGGCGTGGACTGGGCTTTTCAGCAGGTCAAGGGGCTCCTAGAGGCGGGGGCACCGGGCGTCCACCTCTACATCATGAACCGCCATGACAGTGCTGAGCACCTCATTGCACGCCTGCGTGCCGAAGGTCTGCTGTAGCCGGGCGGTCGGGTCAGAAGCCGTCGACGCTGGAGGGGGCGTTCTGGCGGGCGTTGGCGTCGTGATGGGCGTCGCGAGCGGCCTTGATCTGGCGAAGGATGGCCTCGAACGGGGGGTGGTAGCAGACGAAGAAGCGTTCTTTGCGGAAGGCGGCGACGAGGGCATCTTCGCGCCAGTATTCGGCGGGCAGCACCGGAAGCGGCTCGCCAGCGGCTGCAGCGGCGGCATGCTCGGGGTGGCCGTTGACGCGCTGCCAGACGGAGTGGCCTTGTTGCAGGACGAGGATGTGCTGGATTTCTGCGTCGGTAAGGTCGGGGCCGTTGCGTCGGTAAACCTCGATCACGCTGCGTCCGCTGAGGTAGAAAACGGCGAGGTCCCAGCCGTCGGGGTATTCTGGCGCGAGGTCGCGGGTGAGCACGCGGGCGTCTTCCGCCTTTTTGAAATAGATGGCCACTTCGGGCTTACCGGCTAATTCCAGCAGGGGCATGATGGCGGCAACCGGGTAGCCGCGCTCCCGGAGTTTTTTTTGCTGGGTGTCTTTATCGTAAATGGCCCCTCGGCGGTCCGACAAGAGGCGGCCCTCCAGCGTGGCGCGGGTTTCGCCGATACGCGCCAAGGCCGTGGTCGGTTGAGCGATTCCGAGGCTGAGCACCGCCAAGGCCGCCAGCGAGAGGGTGCTTCGGCCTCGACTTTGGCGGAAATGGGCGGGTCTGGTCCGGCTTGACGTCAAGAGGGCCGTCAGCCCTCTAGTAACGAGGTTAAAGTGACTGTCGAACTGGGTTGGAAGCACTTCGCACTGCTTTGGCTTTCCAAGGCTCATCTTTTGGGTTATCCCTTCGAGGCAATGTCTCGCACCGCTTTGTATTCGCCGACGGACATGGTCCGCTGGAGTCAGCCGGACTCGGCGGCTTCGGGTGGCGGAATTGAGCACCGCAGTGCGTTTCAGATTGACCGGGATCGGGTGGTGTTCTCGTTCGCATTTCGACGTCTGCAAAGCAAGACGCAGGTTTTTCAGTCTGGGGAATATGATTTTTACCGGACGCGGTTGACCCACTCGCTGGAGGTTGCCCGGATTGCCCGTTCCCTCTGTGAGCTTCTGCGGAAGGCGTCAGAATACCCTTTTGATGAGGAGGCCGGCATCGACAGCGATTTGGTCGAGGCGATTGGGCTGTCGCACGACCTGGGGCACCCGCCTTTTGGGCACATCGGGGAACGCAGGCTCAATGAGCTGATGGAGCCGTGGGGCGGCTTTGAAGGCAATGCCCAGACGGCCCGCATTTTGACCGATCTGATTTGGGAAAACCGCCTGGGGCCGGCCGGCATGGCCCCGACGCGGGCGTTTCTCGACGGCGTGCTGAAATACAAAGCTCTGCATCGAGAATGCGTCGCCACCGAGCAGCGGGCGCCGGAGAACCATTTTCTTTACGACGCGCAGGAACCGTTGCGCCGGTTTATTGCTTACGAGTCCCCTGCCCTCGATGGGCTCGCGCCCGATGCCCTGAATCGACTCCGCTCGATCGAGTGCCAGATCATGGATTGGGCCGATGATACGGCCTATTGCCTGCACGACCTGGTCGATGGTTGGCGGGCGGGTTTTATCACGGAGCGCAGCGTGGACCGGTGGGCCGAAGGAAAGACGTCCGCTGAGGGGCTGGATGGGGTGGTCAAGTGGCTGATTAAGGCGTTGAAGGAGGATCGGCTGGAGCGCAGCGTGGCAGGAAAGGTGGGTGACTTTATCCGGACATGTCGGCTGGTGCCCCAAGAGTCACCCTTGGCGCACCTGACGGCCCGCCATGCTTGGCACTTGCAGGTTGAGCCCGACCTGAAGCGGGAGGCGGGCTGGTTTAAGCTGTTGGCGCACGACCTGATCTTCCGCTCGACGGCGTTACAGCAACTGGAGTTTAAGGGTGGCTACATCCTCCAGCAGCTTTTCGAGGCCATTTTGGAGCAATACCTCCGTCCGCGGGCGCGTTCCCTGCGGCTTCTGCCGGAAGCCGCAGAACGCAGCCTGAAGGGAGTCGAGGGAGAGCCTGCCCGGGCTCGCCTGATCTGCGACTTTCTGGCGGGTTGCACGGACGCCTACGCCATCCGCCTGCACCAGCGGCTTTTTCGCCCAGATTACGGCTCGATCACCGACCTGACCTGACCGGGCCGCGATCATCGTCGTTCTGACCGATAACTACGGATTTTGACCGTGCCCTTGCCGTTGATCCGACTCGTAACCTCGGGCACCTCGGGAAGTAACCTAACCAAGCGTGGAGATCCAGCAATACCGGTTGAGATGGGGTAAGGCTGGCTAGCCGGGTGAGTCCGGCACCCTCCACAGGAGAGCAACCCATCAATAAATCCGTATATTTTGATGTTTAGTCTTGTCAGCGTGCTCGTTGGTAGTCATCATCCTAACCAGAGTTATGGCAAGAAGTTTTATTTTTTCTTCAGAGTCGGTTGGTGAAGGCCATCCCGACAAGGTCGCGGACTACATTTCGGACAGCGTGCTGGATGCGTGCCTGGCGCAGGATCCGCGCAGCCGGGTCGCGTGCGAGACTTTGGTTAAGTCGAATCAGGTCGTGGTGGCGGGCGAAATCACCACCCCTCCGGGTCTGAACTACGAGACCATCGTCCGCGACGCGATCCGCGACATCGGCTACACCAACGATGATGATGTTTTTCACGCCGACCAGGTTTTCGTGAGCAACTTTCTGACGCGGCAGAGCCCGGACATTGCCCAGGGGGTCAACGCGGCCAGTGCCGAAGGTAAGGAAACCGCTGAGCAGGGTGCCGGCGACCAGGGCATCATGTTTGGCTATGCCTGCGACCACACGCCGGAGCTGATGCCGGCCCCCGTGATGTATGCCCACCGGCTGCTGCGCGAGCT
>DAIQNO010000063.1:0-9989 GCA_036788355.1 Opitutales bacterium
ATTGGAGATTTGGTGCGCTTTGTCGATAAAATAATTTCAAAAATTATTGAAAAGTTTGTGAAACCTTTGGCCGCGCCAGAAATGGCTGGTTGGGCAGAAATTGGCATGATCCGGAACGAAGCTTGCTCTCGGGCCTTGTCTTTTGTCGCTCGAAGCAGCATCGAAATCGACGAAGGACCGTCTTCTCAGTCAGTTTTGCCGTTGACACAGGAATACGGATTCACGAAATGGTTTTCCGATAACGATTTTTATGAACGTAAGCACCCATTCTTCGCCCCTTGTTTTGACTGGATCTGCGGTCCCCTCCTCTGCTGGTTTTGGGATGGAGGGCAGTTTGCCGGTGCCCCGCGTGGCGGTTTGTCGCGGGGATGGAATTGGGCCGGAGATCATGGAGGCGACGTTGGCGGTGCTGCGGGCGGCGGGGGCGAAGCTGGAGATCGATGAGGTGGAGCTGGGCGAGGCGGTTTACCTGCGGGGGATTAGCTCGGGGGTGGCGGAGGGGGCGTGGGACGTGATGCGGGCCAATCGGGTGTTGCTGAAGGCTCCGATCACGACTCCGCAGGGTGGCGGCTACAAGAGCCTGAACGTCACGCTGCGTAAGACGCTGGGCCTTTTCGCGAATGTGCGCCCGTGCGTCTCCTTTGCGCCTCACGTGGCCTCGCGATTCCCTGGGGTGAACATGGTGATCATCCGGGAAAACGAGGAGGACACCTACGCGGGGATCGAGCACCGGCAGACGCAGGAGGTGTATCAGTGTCTGAAACTGATCACCCGCCCCGGCTGCGAGCGGATTGTCCACTACGCTTTCGATCATGCCCGGAAGATGGGCCGTAAGCACGTCACCTGCTTGTCGAAGGACAACATCATGAAAATGACGGATGGTCTTTTTCACACGGTGTTTAATGAGGTGGCGGCGCTTTACCCGGACATCACGACGGATCACCGGATTATCGACATCGGGACGGCGTTGATTGCCGATGATCCGACGCGTTTTGACGTGATTGTGACGCTGAATCTCTACGGGGATATTATTTCTGACGTGGCGGCGCAGATTTGCGGGTCGGTGGGGTTGGCGGGCTCGGCGAACATCGGTGAAAACTTTGCGATGTTCGAGGCGATCCACGGTTCCGCCCCGGACATTGCCGGGCGAGGCATCGCTAACCCGTCGGCGCTGTTGAATGCGGCGGTGATGATGTTGCGGCACCTTGGGCAGCCGGCGGTGGCCGAGACGATTCAGAATGCCTGGCTGCGGACCATCGAAGACGGGGTGCACACTGCGGATGTCTATCGGGCCAACCAGAGTAAGGAAAGGGTCGGCACGGCGGCCTTCGCGGAGGCGGTGATCGCCCGCCTCGGGCAGGAGCCGCTGGCGCTGCCGGTAGCCCGCTACCCACGCGAGCACACTGCGCCCTTTGTGCTGCCGCCGACCACGGCCAAGCCCGCGGTCAAGGCGCTGGTCGGGGTGGATGTCTTCCTGCACTGGGACTGTGAGAACCGCCAGCCCGCTGCCCTGGGGCACGGCCTAGAGGCAGCCTGCCCGCCGAATTGGAAGCTGCGGATGATCTCTAACCGTGGGGTTAAAGTCTATCCGGATGGCTTTCCGGAGACCTTCTGCACCGACCACTGGCGCTGCCGCTTTGTCGCGCCAACCGAAGGCGGCACTTTTACTTACCAAGATGTCTGCAGCCTGCTGCAAGCCCTCGGGAATGCGGGCTTTGACACGATCAAAACGGAGAATCTTTACACGTTCAACGGGCAACGCGGCTACTCCCTCGGCCAAGGGGAGTAGGTGGTGCGCTGGGGCTTCGGGGCCGGGGCGGGTCAGCGCCTTGGCCGTAGCCTAAAGCGGTCTTCTGAACGGGGGAAAGTGGGCCACCGGGGTTGCTCTGGCGAGGAAACCTCAAGAAAATCCAAGCAGCGGATCGAAAGCTGACCTCAGGGCTTCTGGGGGATGAAGATCTCGCGGGGCTGGTTGTCGATGGCGGGGCCAAGGTAGCCGCGGGCTTCGAGTTCCTCGATAAGGTTGGCGGCGCGGTTGTAGCCGACTTTGAGTTTTCGTTGCAGGAAGCTGGTGCTGGCCCGCTGGGAGGCACCGATGACCTCCATGGCCTCGCGCAGGAGCGGGTCGAGGTCGCTCTGGGTGCCGCCATCGCCGTCTTCCTCGCCTTCCTCCGGCAGTTTCACCCGGTAGCGGGGGGCGAGTTGGGCGCGGAGAAAGTCGGTGACGGCGACGATTTCGTCGTCATCGACGAAAGGGCTCTGGAGGCGCTGCAGTCCGCCCAGGCCAGGCGGGTTGAAAAGCAGGTCGCCCTTGCCTTGCAGAGCCTCGGCACCCTTGCCATCGAGGATGGTGCGGCTATCGACAATCGAGGAGACCTTGAAGGCGACCCTGGCGGGGTAGTTGGCCTTGATGACACCGGTGATCACGTTGACGCTGGGGCGTTGGGTGGCCAGAACAGTGTGGATGCCGACGGCCCGCGACATCTGGGCGAGGCGGGCGATCGGTAGCTCGACGTCCTCCTTGGCCGTCATCATCAGGTCGGCCAGCTCATCGACGATCAGGACGATCCACGGGAGGGGCTTAAAGCCCTCGCGACGCGCTAAGGCGTTGTATCCGGCGAGGTTCCGCACCCTTTTTTCTGCCAGCTCCTCGTAGCGGGTTTCCATTTCGAGAACCAGCCACTTGAGGGCTTGCACCGCCTGCGCGGGCTTATCGACGACGGGGTGGATGAGGTGCGGCAGTTTCTGATACATGGCGAACTCGACCTTTTTCGGATCGACCAGCACCAGTTCGAGTTCATCGGGCCGAAACCGATAAACCAGCGAGAGGATGAGGTTGTTGATGCAGACGGACTTGCCGCTGCCGGTGGCCCCGGCAATCAATAGGTGGGGGGCTTTGGCGAGGTCGATATACTGCACCTGCCCACTCAGATCGACTCCGAGCACCAGCGGCAGGTCACCGTCGGCGGCGGCCCAACTTGGGCCTTCCAGCACCCCCCGCAAGCCCACCAGACGGGCGACGGGATTGGGCACCTCAATGCCGACGTAGGGCTCTCCGGGAATCGGTGCCTGGATGCGGACGGCACCGCTGGCCAGGGCCAGAGCGATATTTTTATCGAGGCCCGCAATGGTCTCCACTTTGGTGCCGTAGCCGGGCTTGACGCGAAACTGCGTCACCCGCGGTCCGACCGAAGCATCGACCACCAAGGCATCGACGTTAAAATTGTCCATCGCCCGTTGAAGCCGCTCCCGGAGGTCTTCCAGCTGCGCTTCGGAAAGGCTGGGGCCATCGGATGAAGCCTGCCGCAGCAGGGCGGTCGATGGCAGTTGATACTCGCCCAGCTCCTGCGAGTTGAACGGCTCCGTTGGCAGGGATCGTGGCCCGCGGGGCGCAGGCTCCGGAAGGGGCTCCAGGTTGTGGGTAAAGGTGGGTGCCTCACCCTCCTCCCGCAAGCGATTCACGTAGGCAAAGGCAGCGTCCAGACGGGGGCGCTGGGCCTGTTGCCGGGCGGCACGCTCCGCCAGCCAGTGCTCGGCCTGGGCGTGGGCCGCCCGCGTCAGGGCGGCCCAATCCACAGAGGCTGAATCGGGCGGTGCCTGGAGAGTCGCGGGCGTCATGCTGGACACAGCAAGGACGATCGGCAAGAATCGCCGGGGTAGGCAAGCCCTGCGTTGCGAAACGCCTAAGTGGGTTGCGGTTAGGTGTTCTGGTTGGCCCCCGGCAGGAATCCGTTAGCGTCATTTTCGGGGCCGATTAGGCCGTCTGGATTGGTTGCAACGCAGCCTGCCCGACACGATGCCAAGGGTTGCCTCCGGGTGGGTTCCCGCTAGGCTGTCAGAAAGCTTCTTTGAACTTCCGGGTCTCAGAAGCGTCCAAGCTAAGAACATGATTCGCCGCGACTCGACCTCACCACGCCGTTGCCCCCACATTTTGGGGGATGCCCTGCGGTGCTATTTTGCGAGGTTCCGGCCTGCCGAGCGCCGTCGGGCCAAGTGCTGTCGGTGGGAAACGGGTTCTGGTTCCTGGCGAGAGCCGTCAATTCCCCTGATTGAAGAACAGGGTTCACTTCTCCTTCGGAGTGCTTTTGCACAGCCTTCCCAAGGGGTAACGTGGGCTCAACAGTCGCTGCTCGTCACCCTATGGCTGCTGTTCGCGCTGGTGGCCCCGGAAGCGGCGGGTTCAGACATCAGTAAGCAGATTTTGACGGTCTTTCAGCAGCAATCCCGCGCTGTGGTGACGGTCTTCGCGCAGCATCGCTCCGCCCAGGTGGGGCAACCTGCCTCGCACTTTGTCGGCACTGGTTTTTTTATCAGTCGCGACGGCTATGTCGTGACGGCGGCCAACGTAGTTTTCGGGGCTGACCGCGTTTGGGTGGAGAGTGACGAAGTTGGCTACCTCACGGAAGTGGCCGGCCTGGATCGCCTGACCAATGTGGCGATCCTGAGGCTAAAGGCGGTGCCCCCGGAGTTGCATTTTCTGCGCTTCCCAACGGAAGCGCAGCTCCCGCCGATCGGGACGCAGATTCTATCGATCAGTAGCGAGCTCGGCATGGCTCCAGGGCCAAGTTTAGGGCTGGTTACCGGGCGCAATACCACCTACGGGGAGCGGGTTCTGCCGACCGTTTACCTGAGAACGAGCCTGGACCTGAGCGGCGGTGAAAATGGTGCACCCGTTTTTGATCTTAACGGTAATCTCCTCGGCATGGCGATCATCGGACTTCCCGAAACTCGATCCAGCTTTGTGTTGCCGATCCGCGCTCTGGAACGTGTCCGCGATGACGTTCTCTTCTCGGGTGAGGTTACCTTCGCGCACTTTGGCTTTACGACCATCCAAATTCCCGATCAGGGCCGACGGCATCGGGTGGTCATTGAGGCCATCGAGCCCGATGGCCCCGCTGCCAGTGCCGGAATCCTGGTCGATGACACCCTCCGCCGGGTCGGAGCCTTTTCGATTGAGCGGGACGACGACCTGCGGCAGGCTTTCTTTTTTACCCGGCCTCAGGAAAACGTCGAGGTCGTGGTAGAGCGTGGCGGCCAGGAAGTCACTCTGCGGCTACTGGCGGGCCAGCGGGAACGCCCGCCGACCCTCATCCAGATCGACCGCTCGCCGGGCAACGACGCGGATACAGAATCTGAACCGGCGGAAGCTATCCCGGAAGCGCCGACGAAAAACGAGTTGCCGACGGAGCCCCCCATGACTCCAGCCACAGAGCCCGCTGTAGGGGCGGCAACCGTCGATAATCCGCCCGTTGGGACGCCAATCCCCGAGCTTAAAGACCCCTCTGCCCAAGGCCAGCGGTAGGGTTAAAAGGCTGGAAACCTCAGGAGGTTATGCTGGGCACCTGAAAATCCCGGTTGCCCCGAGGGTATTCTTCGAAGATAGTCCCATCGATGCGGCTCGCCCTGGTGACGGAAACCTTCCCCCCCGATGTCAACGGCGTCGCCATGACCCTGGAGCGGCTGGTCGCCGGGATGACCGGTCGCGGCCACGAAGTCACCATCATCCGCCCGATTCCCCGCCGGAAAGTCCGCCGAAGGGAACGGTCCCGACCAGCCAACGACATCCGCCTGCTGGGTTTTCCCCTACCCCGATACCCGGATTTACAATTCGGCCGCCCCGCCTGGGGCACCCTGAAGCGATGCTGGCAACAGGAACGCCCTGACCTCGTGCATATCGCCACGGAAGGGCCGCTCGGAGTCACGGCCCTCTGGGCGGCTCGCCAACTTGGCATCCCGGTTTCCTCCTCCTTCCATACCAACTTTCACCACTACGGTGAGCACTACGGCTATAGCTTTCTGATGCGGCTGATGGAGGCCTACGGGCGCTACTTTCACAACCGCACTGCCGCCACTTTCGCGCCCTCGGAGGGAGTCAAGGTGATGCTGGAAAAGATGGGCATCGAGCGCGTCTCAGTCCTCGGAAGGGGCGTTGACACTCAGCTCTATGGCCCGCACCGCCGATCCGACCCACTTCGGGCCTCCTGGGGAGTGATGCCGGGGGACCCGGTGGTCATCTACGTCGGGAGGATCGCCCTCGAAAAGAATCTGCCCGTGACCGTCGCCGCTTTCCGGGCCTTTCAGCAGCACCAGCCACGAGCCCGGATGGTGCTGGTGGGCGACGGCCCCGAGCGGGGGCGCATGCAGCGCGAACATCCCGACTTTATCTTCGCGGGAATGCGCCATGACGAAGATCTCGCCACGCACTATGCCTCCGGCGACCTCTTCTTCTTCGCCAGCCAAACAGAGACCTTCGGCAACGTCGTTACCGAGGCCATGGCCAGCGGCCTGGTCGTCGTCACCTATGACTACGCCGCCGGGCGCCAGCACATCAGTCACCCCCACGACGGCCTCTTGGTGCCCTACGGCATGGCCGAGGCCTTTCAAGAAACCTGCGGCCAACTCGGGCGAGAACCCACTCGGTGGCCAACCCTAGCCCAGGCCGCTAGGGTGAAGGCCGATCAGATCTCGTGGAGCCGGATCGTCGATACCTTCGAGGCACGGCTTCTGGCCATTGCAGGGAAATCTCGGGAATCCGCAGCCTAGAGTCGATAGACCTCCCCGAAATCTTGCTCCATGGACTGAAAACCCGGCACGCTGATCGTCACCGAGCGCAATTCCTCCCGGCCTGCACTAAACACCCGACCGCTTCTCTGCACAAAAGCCCGCAACTGAAGCGTCAGGGTGCGCTGGGAAGAGACCTGATCCGAAAATTGATAAACATAACCGTCCGGACCGTTGATTTCGATGGTGAGCGTCGGCCAGGGCTGGTCGGACTGATTGGTAACCAATAGTAGGTAGTTAGTGCGGGCCAAAACGAGGCGCAGGCGGGGTAACCGGCTATTGGCAACCTCCTCAGCGCGGGGAGCAGCCGCGCGAAGCCGGTCGAGCAACGTCTCCGTCACGCGCATGTCATCGTTCAGGGAGCGGAGTCGAAACCACACTGTCCCCGAAATCACGCCAAAAACCAGGGCCAGACCCAGGACTTGGGCCACGATGCTCAGCCAGATGTCTTTCCACAGAGAAGCCTCTCGTTCCTGCACCCGCGCCAGGGCATCACCCCGAAGGTCCAAGACGAAAAATGCCGGATCAGGAACATCAATCTGGCTCAGATGAACCAGGATCGGGTTTCCCTCCGCCGCTAAACGAGCCCGGGCCGCTGCGACCTCCAACGTCATCGGAAAGACCGAAAAGCCCCCCCGCTCCGCCAGGTGCCACTGATCCACCAAACCATCGGCCTTCATGATCCGACGCACGCGACTGACCCTCAACACCGGGAATCCGGCATCGGACGGGGGGACGGGGGGAAGAATCGGCACGGCGAGGCAGTGTTAAAACGACCTAGGTGGGATAATACGATCACGATCGCCAGATCAAGCCTTGGCTGCTGAACTCGACCAGAATCGCGCCAGCCCACCCATTTTCCGGGCTCGCTCATCAATCCCAAAAAACGTCCGAAGGGTCCTCAGCACGGGCAACGGCCCCTTTTCTTCAATGGGTTCGGCTGGCTAATTGACTCATCAGCTCGGGTTGGGAATTAACCCCAAAGTGCCGGTAAAGCTTTTTCACGTAGCCGCACACTGTCGTCTCCTTGATGCCGAGATGTTCAGCAATGCGCTTCCGGCTGGCTCCCTCGAGCAGGAAGGTCAACACCAACCGCAATCGGGGTGACAGGTTTTCCGTGAGGTTCGAGGTCTGGCCCTCAATGGGTGCGAGCAACGGAAACCCGACTTCCTCGTATAAGGTTTCAAGGAGTCGCTCGTCTGCCTTCGTGAAGGGGTTGCGGGAGTCACGCCGGAGAAACGCGGCGACCGATGGCAGTGCGGATTCCTCCTGATTCTTCGCCATCAGCAGGCTGCCGAAGCCCAGCCGAAAAAACTCTGTCCGGAGCTTTTCCGGCCAGTTTCGGGCATCCTCAAGGCTCAGAGACACCTTTTCCGCCGCAGCCCGTGGCAACGGCCCCTGGGCATCGCCAGAAGTATTAAACGGCCCCATGCCGAGTGCCAAGGAAAGGATCAAGTGACGAAGCGGCTCACCGTGACCCTCCCCTACCCCGGCCAAAAAGGCATAGCGCTTGGCAAGGTCGCAATGCTGGTGTTCCGGACAGACCAAGCACCATAACCAAGCGTCGGCGCGGAGGGTTGCGGCAGTGCCCTCCATCACCTGGCAAAGCTGCTTTGGGGAGGGCTGTGCCCGCCGAGCACAAAGCACGGCGAGGCGAAGTGCGCACCGAAGAGTTTCGACAGAATAAGATGACATCGGTTGGCAATCAAAACGACCCCGTAGTCCAGCACGCGGATTGATCATCCAAAAGATTTCCTAAACCTATATTTTTAGGGGCTCGGTTGGTCAAACTTGCGGTGGTTTTACCCAAAAAACAGATTCCTTTACAGATTGCAAAGTTACCATGAGGTGCTGCCCTCAATCCGGAACCATCGCTTGACGCTTTGCGTCCAAGCTTCCGGGGGGTGACCTCCCGATTCATCCTGCGAAGGCTGCTACCAGTTGTGTTCATGACCATGACCCAATGAAGCTTGCCGGAGCGCGTTGCGGCAGAGACAATTGAATCGAAATGCGCAATTTTGACCACAACCGCTACTTTGGCTGGCTGAGCTTGGTTCCAACGCCCGTCGTGGTTGGAGCGGCCACCCTTGGGCCGCTCGGGGGGCTCAAGGCGCCGGGAACCTGGGGTAGTGCCGCCGGGGTGTTACTTTACGGTCTTTTGCTGTGGCCCGTTGGTTGGTTCTGGATGGCCGTCATCCTCGGGGGTCTCGGCTGGCTCGCGATTGGGATCTGTGGAGAGGCCGAGCTCCGCCTCGGAATGAGGGATCCGGGAAAAATCGTCCTGGATGAAGCGGTCGCCATGCCGTGGTGCTTTTGGGCCTTGGACAGCCTCATCGCGCCCTGGCAGGAGCAGGGTTACGGATGGGTGGTTTTACTGGTCGGCTTTCTCGTTTTCCGGGCGTTTGATATTGTAAAACCGCTGGGCATCAGCCGCTTACAAGCTCTACCGTCCGGCTGGGGGGTGGTGGTTGACGACCTTGCAGCCGCTGCGGCGACCTGGATGACCCTCTGGTTGTGGTTGACGCTCACCATAGGATGAGGGCTATTTCCCTGGAACCGAGACTTCTAAACCCACGTCATCCCCGTTTCATGGAGCCGAAACCCCTACCCCCGAAAAAGTCTTCCGCGAAGTCGCCTTCAGGACAGGCGTCCTCCGCACAGCCGTTCATCGGCAAGGGGGCTAAAGGGGTGGCTCGGGAGGTCGCTGAAACCATCTCGGCGGCCACCTCGGAATCAACCCGAAAGTCGAGCGATTCAGTCGAAAGCAAGCCTCTGCAAGCGCGTTCAATGGTCAACCGCTTCAAGCACAGTAAAGCGGAGCTGCCGGACGGCACTACCACTCTGGAGGCCCCGCCGTCGGGGATGTTAGCCCCCTCAAGCGACTTTGGATCGAAAGCGGATGATGCTCCCGCCGCAGCAGGGGAAGTTCCTTCTGGCCGGAGAAAACTGCGTCGAAAATCGTCCAACCGATGGTGGTTTATCGGCAGTGCGGCTGCGGTTGCGGTTTTGGTCGTCGTCCTGGTTGCCGTCCGGTCGAGAACCACTCCAACGGACGAAATCGCCGCTGACAGCCGTGGGGACACGGGGGCCGAGAACAGCTCTCCGCCGGGCGCCACTCCTCCGGCCAGCCGCACATCCGAAGAGAATACCGCAGCACTTGCCCGGCTCCGGGCGATTGATGACGATTTACGCCGCGGTAACCTGTCCCGCTTGCAACGCCTTGCCCTCGCTCATCGCGCGGTCAGTGGGCTGCATCAACTACAATCGCTGCGAGTTTTGGGTTCTTCCAGAATGGGTGGTGATGAAGTGGAATTTCGTTTCTTCTTTCGGCGTCCGTCTTTGGTCAACCGGACGATTGTTTTGCCAAATGGCGTGGAGCGCACCGACGCTTTTGATGGCCGCACCGTTTGGGCGCGCCTCACTAATCC
>DAIQNO010000064.1:0-9799 GCA_036788355.1 Opitutales bacterium
CGGAGTTGCGTGTGGCGTATCAACGGCTCAGTTCAACAAGCCCCAACGGGGCGACAGGCCAAAGCCCAGGGTGCAGCGAAGCAGGAGCGCAACCCTGGGAAAAAGGTTCTCGATACCACCAAAGTCCTGAAAGGACGACACCCCCGCTGGCGCAATCATCCCGCAATTTTTCTCGATTCGATCAGGTTTACCCGCGCCGATCGTTCTGTCGCACTTTCACGGTTTTGAACCTTGAACGCTGGCAGACCCGGGGTTGCGGGTCGCTTCACCCAGGGCTATTGCCTCGCGCCTCGTTGGGGCTGGAATGCAGCGGCGGACTCTGCTCGCAGAACACTAGCACTCCTCACAGCTCCAAGCTGACCCGTCTTCAAAGCTCCAGGTTGTCCAGCAGACGCGTCTGACCGCACCACACGGCAGCTACGATCAAGCTGCGACCTGGCTGCACTGCCGTCTCCACCTGCATCGTCTCTCGATTAACCACATCGACGTAAATCTCCCGCAACAGGCGGAAACGCCGCAGGTGGTTCTGCACGGCGGCCTTGACCCGCTCTGGGCTGCTGCTCCCCCCCACAGCCACCGCCCGGCCCGCCAGCAGGGCCGCGTAAAGTTGCGGTGCCACCGCCCGCTCGGGAGTATCCAGATACACGTTGCGCGAACTCATCGCCAGGCCATCAGGCTCGCGCAGCGTCGGCGCGACGACGATTTCCGTCGGAAAGTGCAGGTCTCGCACCATCCGCCGAATCAATGCCGCCTGCTGGGCATCCTTCTGCCCAAAAACCGCCACGTCCGGGCGACAGATATTGAACAACATCGCCACCACCGTTGCCACCCCGCGAAAGTGCCCAGGGCGCGACGTCGCCTCCAGGCCCTTCCCAACCCGATCCTCAATCAGAAACGTCGAAAAATCGGGCGGATAAAGATCGGAGGCCGACGGGATGAAAACCACGTCCACCCCATGAGCCTCACACGCGGCCAAGTCCTCCCCACGCTGCCGAGGATAGCTCTCAAAATCCTCGTTCGGCCCAAACTGCGTCGGGTTAACGAAGATCGAGACCATGCTGACATCCGCCCGCGACCTTGCCACCTCAACCAACGACAGGTGACCAGCGTGCAGGCAGCCCATCGTCGGCACCAGCCCCAGGAGCCGCCCCTGCGTCCGCAACCCCATGGCCCGATGCTGCATCTCCGCCGGATCTTCAATCACCTGCATAGCCAGCACCGTAACCCCATCTAGCGCACCGTCACAAGCCCGACCTTCACGACCAAAAAACCCCAGATCTACTCCACGGTAACCGCCTTGGCCAGATTACGCGGCTTATCCACGTCGCAGCCGCGGATCACTGCGATATGGTAGGCTAAGAGTTGCAACGGGATCGTCATCACGATCGGCAACACGCAAGCGTGGGCCGCAGGCACCGTAATCAGCGCATCCGCCGCGTCCGCCGGGAAATCCGCATCCGCCGTCGTGATGGCAATCACCGGGCCACCGCGAGCCCTCGCCTCCTGGATATTGGAAAGCACCTTGGGGAGGATCGGGCCCGCCGGCGCGAGAAACACGCTCGGGCAGTCCTTGCAGATCAAGGCGATCGGCCC
This sequence comes from Opitutales bacterium, assembly GCA_036788355.1. Classification (GTDB taxonomy): domain Bacteria; phylum Verrucomicrobiota; class Verrucomicrobiia; order Opitutales; family Cerasicoccaceae; genus DAIQNO01. Next base: position 1,594 of record DAIQNO010000064.1, read on the forward strand.
GTGCTTCAGCTCCGCCGCCGGATAGCCCTCGGCGTGCATGTAGCTAATCTCCTTCAGCTTCAGCGCACCCTCTAGCGCCACTGGATACATATCCTGGCGACCCAGAAAAAGCATGTTGTCGAAGTGGGCAAAGTCGCGTGCCACGGCCTCGATCTGCTCCGCCGCCGCCAGCGTCTGAGTAATCAAGGCGGGCAGGCCCCGGAAAGCCTCTACCATTTCCCGGCCCTGCTGGTAGGAGAGATCCCGCATCCGCCCAAGGTAAAGGCCCAGCATCCCCATCAACAGCACTTGCGAGGTGAAAGCCTTGGTCGAAGCCACCCCGATTTCCGGGCCGGCGTGCTGGTAGATCCCGCCAGAAGTCTCTCGCGCAATCGTCGAGCCGACCACATTGGTGATCCCGAGCACCCGATGCCCCTTGCGATGGGCCTCCCGGAGGGCCTCCAGCGTGTCGATGGTTTCCCCGCTCTGGCTAACGACAAAGAACAGAGTGTGCTTATCCAGCGGGGCGTTGCGGTAGCGAAACTCGCTGGCGTGCTCGACCTCCACCGGGATGCGGGCGTAGGTCTCGATGAGGTGCTCACCCACCAGGCAGGCGTGGCGGGCGGTGCCGCACGCGCAAAGCACCAGGCGATCAATCTGGCGCCATTCACGGGAGTCCAGGTTCAGACCGCCAAACTTCGCCGTCGAAAGGTCGTCCGAAAAGCGACCCCGCATCGCATTTTCCAAAGCCTTGGGCTGCTCGAAAATCTCCTTTTCCATGTAGTGGGAGTAAGTCCCCAACTCAGCCTCTTCCGCGTGCCAATCAATCTTCTGGATCACCGGCTCCACCGCCGCCGCCTCGGCAATCGTGGTGATGGTGAACTCATCAGCCCCGACCACCGCTACCTGGCCATCTTCCAGATAGACCACATTCCGCGTCCGACCCAAAAAGGCCGCCACGTCACTGGCAATCAGACTTTCATCATGGCCGACGCCAATGCACAACGGCGACCCTTTCCGCGCACAGAGAATCCGATCCGGCACGCTGCGGGCCATCACGGCGATGCCATAGGTACCCTCGACCAGTGCCAGCGACTGCCGAACCGCATCCAGCAGCCGATCCGCCCGAGAGCGCGTGCCGTTAAGCCTCGCAAAAGACAGAGCGATCAAGTTGACCAGAGCCTCGCTGTCCGTCTCACTGCGGAAGACCACTCCCTCCTCGCGCATCTTGGTGCGCAGGGCCTGGTAATTCTCAATCACGCCGTTATGCACCAGGACGATTTCGCCATCCCAGCTCAGGTGCGGGTGGGCGTTGGCTTCGGTGACGCCCCCGTGCGTCGCCCATCGGGTATGGCTGATCCCAATCGGCGAGGCCGAGGGATGCGGCCCGACCGCCTCCACCACCTTGGAAACCCGACCCACCCGCTTGCAGACCGTAAACTCTTCCTTCGCGACCTCCAGCAAAGCTAAACCTGCCGAGTCATAGCCGCGATACTCCAACCGCCGTAACCCCTCCAGGATGATCGGGGTTGCTGCATGTTTCCCAATATAGCCGACGATTCCGCACATTGAGGTCATGATGAGTTCACGACCCAACCACCGCAAGCCCCCATTTCCCTGGTGTCTTGTCCCCCGAGCAACCGGGCACCCCAACGCTCCTTACTGAGCCCCACCATGCCCCACTGGGGATCGGTTTAATCCCCAAGATCCACAGTTAAACATGAACTTAATAGCAGTTTTCCGGTTGCCTTTTTGGTAAATTGGCTAAAAAATACTTCCGTTATGGCAATGCGCGACGAGACGACGGAAATTCGGCTGCCCTGGGGCGGTGCCGTTTCCGTGCGCCCGAGCGCCACCCGCCGTCGGCAGGCCGGCACCCCGGTGTTGTTATCCGCGCAAGCCCTGCTGACGCAGCAAGCCGAAGCCGCCCGCCAAGACGTGCTCGCCCCGACCGTTCCAAGTCCCGTCCCGGTTGCCACTCCGTGGGCGACGGAGGCTGTCCGGTCGCCGGTTGCCGTCCAGCCTGGATTGGCCCGCTCCTCGCCGTCAGAGTGGGTGCCACCCCGCCAGTGGGTAGAATGGGTGGGACGCTCTCCGGGAACCGGGGCGATGACCTTCCTCGATGCCCTGCTGCGGCAGGTGCGCCAAGCGGGGCATTTTGCAGCCTTGGTGGATGCCGCTGACAGCCTCGACCCGGCGACCCTGTCCCCGCAGTTGGGAGAGGGTCTGTTGTGGGTGCGCTGCCCGGATCTCGGAACCGCCTTGCGAGCCCTCGATATCGTCCTGCGCGACCCTAATTTCCACCTCGTCGTCGCCGATTTACGGCGGCACCCGGCACGCGGGATCGCCTCTACGGCCTGGTATCGCCTCCAGCGGCTCGTCACCCAGCGGGCCGGGCGCTTTCTCTGTCTGGCGGACCAACCGATGGCCCCGTCGGCCGATCAGCGCTGGGTGCTGCCGCCCCCTTGGCACCTCGCAGACTTAGCCAAGTCCCGCCGCAGCCTCCACGCCCAAACCCTCCACCACCTCCGACATCGGGCCGCGCAGCCCGGCACTGAGGAGGACTACCGCAGCGTCACCCGGGATCGGGCAGTCGGCGAAACCGCCTGAAAAGCACCCTGGAAGCCCTCTTTTTCGTGATCAGAACGCTACGGAAATCAACCAACCCACGCACGCGATTTCAGGCCGAAGGAACGACCGTTCCAAGTCCCCACCAGCGTCGCGGGATTTAGCTGCGGGGGCTGTCCCGGACGACCTCTGCAAAGACGATCTTTCCGCTGCCAGAGGGAACCACCGAAGTCACTTCGACGCGGATCGTCTGACCGATCAAGTGCGCGGCATCCTTGACCACCACCATTGAGCCGTCGCTGAGGTAGCCGATAGCCTGCCCGTCCTCCCGACCGACCTTGGCAAGGTCGATGGTCAACCGCTCCTCCACCGCCACCTCAGAACGAAGTTCCCGAGCCAGGGCGTTGACGTTTAAGCAACTGACGCCCTGAAACTCGGCCAACTTTATCAGGTTGTAATCCAAGGTCAGCAGCCGGGCGTTAAGGTTCTTGGCGATAAAAATCAGCTTGGCCTCGATCTGGTTCCGCTTCTCGACCTCACTCTCGTGAATTTTGAACTTCAGGTGCGGGATCTTGGCCAACTCATTCAGCACGGTGAGCCCCTTTTGGCCCTTTTCCTGGCGGACCGGATCATCACTGGAAGCAACCCGCTGGAGTTCTTCGATGATGAATCGCGTGATGACGACCTCCGCTGGCATGAAACCGCTGCGGCAGATGCCCACCACCCGACCATCAATCAGCGCGGAAGCGTCGATCACCACCACCGGCAGCTCTACCTCCTGCGGCACGAAGCGGACGTAAGGAATCACCAGGTTAAACTCGTCTTTACCGCGCAGCGTAATGACCGCCCCCAGATAAGTGCAGATGACGAAGAGGCTGAGGCGGCTCAGGTAAACCGTTTCCTTGTCGCCCTGCTCAAAAAGCGGCGAGGTCGAAATCAGGTAGGCCACCATCGAGCCCATGAAGAGACCCAGAGTCAAGGCGGTGAGGCCGCGCAACGAAAACCCCTTCAGGAGCACATCCACCAAGATCGTCAACGCACCAATCAATCCGCCCACCACCAGGTAAACCCAGAACGCCACCTGCTGGGCCAGCGGCAGATCCTTATCGCCATCCCCACCGACATAGTGCAGCAGGGCCGCCCCACCGAGGCAGAGCAGCAGAAAAATACAGCGGATAATGAAGATGGTCTTGGTCACGGACGCTGCGGGAAGTCTCGCCCTGTGGTGGATGGAGGGCCACCCGACGAGGCAGTTTCCTGGGGCTGAAAATAACCCTCCACAACCACGCGAAAACCGGTGGTGCGGCTCCGCGCCCGCTGGCTCTCAATGGTGAAGGGAATCTCGGCCAAGCGGTCCACCGAGTCGGTGACCGAGCCTCCCGCAAAGAAAGCCTCACCGGAGGTCAAAAAACCGGATGGCTGCACCCATTCCTGCACGTTGCCGAGAAGGTCGTAAAAGCCAGCCTCATTGGCGATTCGGGTGCCCACTGGCTTGACTTGGTCGCCACTGTTTTCTCGGTTCCAGGTGTGGTTGAGCAAGTTCACGTAGCGCAACGAGCCGACCGCACGCTCAAACTCATCGCGCCGGGGAAGCCGGACGTTTCGCCCAAAAATCCACCCCAAACGCCGACAAAACGACATCGCCTCCTCGTAAGTGAGAGACTCCACCGGGAGCGTCTCACCGGTCACGCGGCTGGGATTATTGCCGTTAATCCGCGAAAAAAGAGCCTGAGAAACCTCGGTGCTGAGCATCGCGGCCCCGTCGGTCGATCCCGGGATCGGCAGCAACTGATCGCCGACCCTTTTTTGGTAAAAACCAACCTCAGAGCGGATAAAGTTCAGGTATTCTAACTTGGCGAGCAGGTCGGGAGTGACGCGCGGGTTGGTCGGAAAGGATTCCCGGAAAACCTGGACGCGGCGGAGGAGCTTACCGATGTCGGCCATCGCATCCAGGGTAGCCCCTCGGCGCAAAAGTGCATCGACCTGTTCCATCTCTTGAACAATTTCTAAGGCCAAGGCGACGCTCCGGGCCGCCTCCGCCTGTTTTTCCAGTTCGGAGGTAAAACGGATCCCCGCAAAGCGGCTCTGCGGATACTCTTGATTTAGCTGGCTTTGCAGCCGTGCCGCCAGAAAGAAGCGCTCGGCAGCGGAGCGAAACGCTTCAGCCTCCATCTGCAGGCGGGCTTCCCGCTCCAAAGTCGCAATCTGGTCGGCAAGATCGCGCGATTCCAGAGAGGCCAAGTCGGCCTCCAGACGGGAAAGGCGGGTCACGTTGGCGAACGCGGCCAAGGCCGGATCGCGGTTGAGTCGCTGCTGCAGGCGGATCGCCTCCGCAAAATGCTCCGCCGCCGCGTTCCAGTTCTCGGAAGTGAGAGCCGCTCGGGCCGCCGCTTCAGCTGCCTGGGACTCTGTAAAGACCGGCTTGGCGGTTAAGCTGGAGATCCGTCGCTCCAGGGTGGATTGCCGTAAGAGGCTAACGTGGCGACTCAGGCGGAATTGCTCATTGATCTGCCGCTGAAGGGCCACGGAGTCGGTCAGTTGCTCCATCGCCTGATCAAAGACTCCTGAGACCTCGGCCTTGATTGAGAGTTGTTCCAGCCGCTCCGATTCCTCCATCAGGGCTCCCGCCGCCTGATCGTGGTAAAGCCGGGTGAGTTGATCCAGCCGGTCTCGCAACGAGGCGTCAAAGGAAGGGCTGCCGTCGATAATTTCCTGTTGAAGGGCGATGGCCTCACGGATCAGCTCCAAGTCCTGTTCATCCGGAGCACGGACCCGGATTGCGGTCGAGAATTCGGCCTCCAGGCGCTCAACCACGGCAACCTTCTCGGCAACCTGCGCTTCGGTAAGGGTGACGCGTTGCTGAGAACTGCGCGAGGTGCCGAAGAAATCACGGGTTGGCCCCATTGCGATCGAAGCAAAGTAGAACCCAACGAGGACTCCGAGGGTCAGCAAGATGATGCCTAGAACTTTGAGGAATTGACCCATGCTGATCGTGAAGTTAGTGGAACTGAGAGGTCTCAACAAGGGCGATTAGCATCACCGATCAATCAAGTCACGGGAAAACGACCAGCGAGGAATGTTCCCTGAACCCATCCGATTATCGCGCCCAACCTTGCTGCGGTGCCAGCTTGAACGACCGCTCTCGGTCGACGCTCCAGCAGGGGGCCTGCGGTGACTTTCAATCCTGGAGAGGAGATCTTGGGTGGGCGAGGGTTGCAAGGTTATCCTTTCACAGTCTTTTTCGCAGCTTGCTGATAACCAGCGGTATTGTCCACTCTGACAGTCGAGATGATGCTTTTCCGCCATGCCTGTATCCTCGGCCCCGGATTGTTGGGGGCATCCCTTTTGCAGGCGTTGCGCCAGGAACGGCTGGCTGAGCGGCTGACCGCCTGGGCCAGGCGTCCCGAGACCCGGATCGCCTGTGAGGGCCAGTGGTGGTGCGATGCCGTCGCGCCGACGCCCGCAGAGGCCGTCGAAGGGGCCGATCTGGTAGTATTGTGTACGCCAGTAGAGAGCATCGTGTCCCTGCTGGAGGAAATTGCCCAGCATTGTCCGGATGGTTGCTTGGTGACGGATGTGGGCTCGACCAAGAGTCTGATCTGCCGACACGGTCGAGCCGCTTTCACCTCGGCGGCGGTTCCCAAAGTTCCGCAGAACGCTGCCGCCGAGCCCCCCGCAACCCCCGAAACTGCGGACGGACTCAGCTCGGCGCAGCTCAGTCCCGCTAACGGGGATGAAGGCCGGGGGCCAGCGGTGTTTATCGGCTCGCACCCGATGGCGGGCTCGGAAAAAGGGGGCTGGCAGCACGCCAGGCCGGATCTGTTCCACCGGCACCCGTGCTTTGTCACGCCAGTGCCCGGTGACGATCCGCGAGCCGTCGAGCGGGTGACGCGGCTGTGGTCCCGCCTGGGGATGCAGGTGACGACGACCTCCCCGGAGAAGCACGACGAGACGGTCGCCCAAATCAGCCACCTCCCGCACTTTCTGGCCAGCTTGCTGTGCTGTTTTCTGGATGGCCAACGTGCGGACAGTCGCCCTTTTGCGGGGAATGGGCTGCGGGACACCACCCGGATTGCCAGTGGTGACCCGGCCCTCTGGCGGGCTATCGCCGAGCACAACCACGAGGAAATCTCGACGGCCCTGGGTGGGTTCGCGGATCACCTGCACGAGTTGCGCTCGGCCCTGGAGAATCAGGACTTTGCCTACGTCGAAAGGGTGCTGGCTCGCGGTAAGCACTTCCGGGATGGATTGTTTTAAGGGGGAAACGGTGCCTCGGGCCATCACCGCCACCGAAGAAGCCCGGAGGGCACCGCTGGGTCGAGACACCGGTCGCTGGTCAATTTTCGGTGGGCACGTTGTTGGGCAGCTTTTCCCCGCCAGCGGCAGCATTTTCCCCCGCCGACGGCCGCATTTTTTCTGCTGACGGCGGTTTTCGGTGGCGGTGCTGCGGGCACCTCCGGCAGTTTCTCCCGAGAGCTTATGAAGGTGCAGATTTTGGGTAGCGGCAGTGAGGGTAACAGTGCCCTGATTGAGACCCCGGAGTGCCGGCTGCTGCTGGATGCCGGCTTCTCGGCACGGCGGCTGCGGCAACTCGCCGCCAAGGCGGGCAGCTCCCTGGAGGGGCTCGACGCGGTCTTTTTGACCCACGAGCATGGCGACCACACCGCCGCCCTGAAGGGCCTCGCCCAGGCGGGCGGGCTGACGGTCTTTGGCAACCGGGGCACGCTCGAAAATGTCCGCGAAAAGGTGCCCCACCCGGTGACCTGGAAGACCTTCGAGACCGGGGCGACCTTCACTTTCCGCGACCTGCGCGTCAGCTCCTTTTCCGTGCCGCACGACGCTGCCGATCCGGTCGGATTTCTGCTGGAATGGGGTGACGGCACGCTTTTTCGCCCGTTTTGCTCGGTCGCCTGGCTGACTGATCTGGGCTACGTCACCGAGTTGGTGCGCCAGCGCATCCAGCAGGCGACCCTCGTGGTGGTCGAGGCCAACCACGACCTCGCCATGCTGGAGGCCGACAAGGTGCGCCCCTGGGCCACGAAACAGCGGATCCGGGGCCGCCACGGGCACCTTTCCAATGCGGCGACGTTGGAGTGCCTGACGGCTGGCACCGATGCCCGTTGGCGGCGCATCTGGCTGGGTCACCTCTCCCGAGACTGCAACTGCCCCGAGCTGGTGCGCCAGACTTTCGCACCGCTGGCCCGGGAGCGCCGCTGGCAACTGGAAGTCATCGACCCTCGTGGAGCCTCCCTGCCCCAGTGTGACCTGGCCTGCTGGTAACGCCAAGCCTGGGGTAAGCGCCCGGCCTGCTGGTAACGCCCGGCCCGCTGGTTGCGGCCGGACTGGGGTAGCCGTCGGGCTTGAGGTAGCCAGCGGGCCAGGGACGCGACTGACCATCCTCACCGGCGACTGCTCAGAGCGGCCAGCGGGTGTCGGAAGGGTTGAACTGGTGGTTGCGGTTTTCTCGGGTGGGACAGGAAGCCGCAGAGCACGTTGAGGAGAATCTGGTTGAGCGAGCGCCGGAACGCAGAGATGACGGGCCTTTTCAGTAGCCAGACCGATCTTTCGATGCCCGACCGGGATCTCTCCCGGCTGCGAGCCCCGGTGATCGGGCGCGTCGAAAGAGTCCGGGATGCTTTCCCCGAAAGAGGGTGATTTC
>DAIQNO010000065.1:0-1116 GCA_036788355.1 Opitutales bacterium
CGCGCAAGCCCTCCGCTCAGTGGGTTAACCTCAGCCCTCTACAACAGCGAGATTGGGGGGCTTCGTGCCCCCTTTTTTTGCGCCAATTCGCATCCGCCGTGCCGATCCCGAAGCACCCTAGGAACGTCCGCCCGAGGGCCCAAAAATGGTGATGGATCGCGGGCCAAAAGCGCAAATCGCCGGTTTAGGGTGGGGTGGCGAAATCGCCCCCCCAATCAACCCATGCCACGGCGAGCGAGCCCCGAAGTTTTAGGTTGGCCTTTGGCGACCAGGCCCGACAACCTCACGCAGATGGATTCGATTATTGTTCCAGCAGGTAAGGCGTTTCGATGGCTGGCGGCCTTAGCCGTCACGTGGATTCTTGCTGGCCCAATCTCGGCCTCAGCGCAGCCAACGGCGACCCTCCCGCAGTCCGCTGCGCCCGTTGCCACCGTCATCGGAAGCCCGGACACCTGGCAAAATCGCCAACTCGCGCGGCAACTCATCGCCGCCTCAGGCCAAGCCGACTCGGCCAAGGCCGCCATGAACCAGATGCTAGACTACCTTGAGCGCTCCTTCCCCCAAGTCCCCCAGCAATTTTGGACTGACGCCCGCGCTGAGCTCTCTCCAGAGCCACTGATGGAGGAACTCGCCTTAGTTTATCTGCGGGCCTTTACCGTCGATGAAATCAACGGCCTGATTGCCTTCTACCAATCCCCCCTCGGCCAGCAACTCCTTGCCCGCCAGCCGCAGATTCAGCGTGAGGCCATGGCCGCCGGTCAACGCTACGGTGAACAAGCCGCACGGAAACTGATGGCCGAGATCGAAAGCGCCGGAAAGGACTCCCATGGGCCAAGCCACCCCATGGATCACCATCACGACCAGCACGACCAGCAAGACCACGAAACCCCCGCCACCCCCCGGCCCTAAGTCCCACGGATGGCCCCTTCCGTAAATTGTTCGGCGACAGCGTTCCCAACCTATGAGTAAGCAAGCCAACCCTGCCCTGGTCGGAATGTTCGTTTTTGCGGCCATTGTCCTCGGCTTTGTCGCCGCCGTCCTCTTCGGTTCGGGTAAGCTATTCAAAACGAGTAAGCCCTTCATCCTTTACTTCGAGGACTCAATCCAGGGCCTTGA
>DAIQNO010000065.1:1126-9791 GCA_036788355.1 Opitutales bacterium
GGAGGTCGGGGCTCCCGTGAAGTTCAAGGGGGTCCGGATTGGCGAGGTCACCGAAATCTTCATCCGCTATCGCCAGCCAGCCGACTCGCCCCACGTTCCGGTAATCATCGAGATCGACACAGAACGCCTTCAGCGCGTTCACAATGTCGAGGTCAACCTGGCCGACCCCGAAGAGTTATCCATCCAGATCGCCGAGGGCCTCCGCGCCACCCTAGTTCAGGAAAGCTTCGTCACCGGGCGGCTCTTTATCGAAATGGACATCTTCCCTGAAGAGCGAGGCTCACCGCCGGTCTTCATCCAATCTCGCGACGGATCACCCGATCAGCCTCCCTTCCCGGAAATCCCGACCCTGCGATTCGGCCTAACCGAAATGCTCCAAAAAGTGTCGCTGATGATCAACCAGATCAGCGAAATCGACATCGCGGCTATCGCTAACGACCTCAAACTCACGATTCAAAGCGCCAACTCTCTGCTGATGGCGACTCAGAAGCAGGTAGAGGCCCTCGACGTCTCCACCCTCAACGCGGAAGCCGTCGCCTCCATCCGTGCCGTCCGGCAGCTCCTGGAGGACCCGGAACTCCAGAATACCGTCACTCGCCTCAACGCCACCCTGACCTCGATCAACGCCGTGACGCAGGACGCCTCCGCCATCACCGGAGACCTCAAAGTCCGCACCGGGCCTCTGCTCGACGACCTATCGGCCGCCACCCAACAGGTGCAAGCCTCCCTGCGAGAAGCCGAGCTGCTCCTGGCCGACACCCGCAGCAACCTCCTCGGCCCCGATGCCCCCATCAACCTCCAACTCCAGCGGACCCTCGTTGAAGTGTCGGCCACCGCCCGGAGCATCGCCCGCCTTGCCGACCTCCTCGAACGTCAACCAAACTCACTGATCTGGGGACGCCAAGACTCCAAAAACCCGTGATCTTTTCCCCTCTTTCAGCCTGATGCCTGCCACCCCTTGTCCAACCCCAGCCACCGCCTCCCTCGGTGGTCAGCTTCCCAGCGCGAACAACCACCGCGTTGGCCGCGGCCTAAAGGTTCCCTCTCCCGCCAAAGCATTGTGGTGGTTGGCCCTCGCGGTGGTGCTCGCCGGCTGCCAAACCGGACGCTCCGGCACCCCCACTGACCTCTACCTCCTCGGGCCGACCCCCGCCGCCCCGCAGACGGCTGAAGCCCCCACCCCCACCGCCCTCACCGGCCACCTTTACCTCGAAGAAGTCAGCCTCCCGGCCTACCTCCGCCGCACGGAAATCGCCCGCCGAACCTCCGCAGACACCCTCACCTATCGATCCAACCAACGCTGGGCAGAACCCCTCGAAGACTCCCTCGCCCGACGCTTTGCCACCGCCCTCCGCCTCGCCGCCCCGCACGCCACCGTCACCAACACCCCACCTAGCGACCTCCAAACCGCTATACGCATCCGGCTTCGCTTCGACCAATTTGAGGCAACTCATCCTGACCAGGTCGTGCTCAGCGGCCAAGCCATGATCCTCCGCCGAGGCAGCCAAGACTTCCTGCCCATCTTCGAATCCGCAACCCTCCGCGGATCTTCAGTCAGTCTTGAGGTCGAAGCCCTCGGTAAGCTCGTCGATCAGGCCGCCAGAAACCTCGCCCAACATCTGGTGCTCAACCCGCCCCCAGCTCCGTAGCCCCACGTCAACACCAAAAATCCCTCAAAACGTTACCCCGCCAAGCCAACAATATAGGGTAAAAACTCCCGCCTTAGCCATCGTCAATTTCCGCCACGGAAAAACATTTACAATCCACTAGCCAGCAGTATTCTCGAACTAAAGAAGGTTCCATGCTCATGCCCTCATCCACCGCCAGAGACCTCGGGTTTACTGCAGCCCCGCACCGTGAAAATTAGGCATTCACTGCTCCCTACACGATGAAAGCCAAAACCTTCTTTGCCGAACTTAACGACTTCTCACTACTGGTCGCCAGGGCCAGCGGGCAGCAGGGAGCCCTCGTGCTCGAAGAAGTCGCCGAATGCCCCCTCAACCGCGCTTTCGAAGACAACCTCCTCACCCTCCAATCCATCGGCCTCACCCAGCCCGGCCAATTTATTCAAGCCACCTGCGGCGTTTACCCACCAGATCGGCTCCTCCGCCGAGCCACCCTCGAAAACCCTGCCAAGGCCCGCGACCCCTCCTTCCTACCCCAGTATCTCAGCACGCAATTCAAGATCGACCTGACCTCCACCTCCATCCAAGTCCTGAACGCTTCCGGCGGGGCTAATTTTGATCCCAACCGACAGCTCACCAAAGAAATCTTCTTTTGCGGCGCACCCAAGGACAGCTTTATCGACCAGCAGGAAAGACTCCTCAAGTATTTCGTCTTTCCCACCCGCCTGGAGCTTGGCTCCGTCTCCACCATCGGCGGAATTTCCAACTATGCGGCCATGCAGGATAACGCCATGCCGACCCTCATCCTCGAGATCGGCGCCGCCAGCTCGCTCGTCCTCATCGTCAACGGAGACCAGTTGGACGTCGCCCGACCGATCCCCTTCGGCTTCAACAGCATGTATCCCATTGTCCAGCAAGAATTGGGACTCAAAGATGAAGATTCGGCCAAGCGCCTCTTTTCCGCCGCCACCTTCGACTTCACCGAAATGGGCACCATGTTGCTCAAGAAACTGCTCAAAGAACTCCAGGCCTCCACTGGTTTCTACGAAGTCCAAACCGGGCAGACTATCGGACAGATCCACGTCAGCACCTTGCCCGATAATTTTAAGTGGATTGGGGCCAGCCTCTCACGCTCGCTAGGGGTCGAGATTTTCCAGCCCGACTACCCAAAATGGCTTCAACACCAGAACATTAAACTGAACACGGAAACCTCCAAGTTCAAGCCCAACTGGTTCGGCCTCTTCACCCTGATGAGTCGATTCGACCTCAACTCCAACGGCCAGAGGACCTAAAACATCCCAACACCGCGCAAGCCCACCTCCTGCTTCCCGTAAGCCCTCAACCCACCGACCCGCTCGCTACCCACGGCTTACTCAACTATGGCCAAGGCTCCCAAAGTTACCCAAGAACCGGTCTGGCATCCGGACTTTCGCGTCGCCGAGCACCTACCCGACGTGAAGGTGGTTCGAACCACCTTCCTGATTAACTTTATCTGCATCGTCGCTCTGGTCTCTGTCCTCGGCTTTTGGTTCTATGTCGAGTCAAGGCTTGGCGAATTAAGTTCACAACTCGCGGCCACCGAAGACCAACTCCAGCAGCTCCGCCCCGAACAAAACCGGGCCACGGTGGCTAATCGGAAGTTCGACGAAGCCGCCGCCTTCGCCAACGACCTCAACATCTTCGCCAACGGGGTCAATAACATCCCCGCAATCACCGCCGCCATCGCGGAGGCCTGCCCCGAAAACGTCTTCTTCCGCTCGTTTCAGGCCGATCACGAGATCGTCATGAACGGGCGCAATATGGCCGGCCGTCGATTGGTTCTTACCTTTGAAGGCGTCCTCCAAGGGGACAACGTCAGAGATGTGGCTCAAATCCAAACCTTTGGCGAAACCCTCAAAGAACTACCCATTTTCGCCGGCAAAGTCGAGACTCTCGAAATCCCCTCACCGACCACCGCTGGCCAACCCTTTCGCTTTAACTTCTCCGTGGTCATCCGGCTGCAACCAAAGCCATGAATAAAGATCAACTCATACGCTTCCTTAAAGAATATCCGCTGGCCATCGGGATGGGCGTTGTCACCCTCATCATCTTGCTCATTGCCACGTCACGAGATTCCGAAATTCAAAACCTCGAAACCTCGCTAGAAGACGCCGCGCGCCGACTCCAGACAACCGAAATAACCATCCGAAATGCGGCAGACATCGAGTCCCACATCGCGGCGATAAACTCCCTAAACGAGCAAATCACCCCCCGACTTTTCAACCCTGCTGCTCCGAATGCGCGCATCGAGCAATACTACTTTCAGCTCCAGCTTGGCACAAACCGCGACATCACCATTGCAGAACCTGGTCCATCAACCCTCCTCACACCCAACCGCGCAGGCCCCATCGCAACCACTAAATTGCCACAACTCCAGTTTACCCTCGTCTTTTCCGGCAGGTTCGAGGAGTGCTTAGCTGTTATGGAAAGTATGCAGCATCACGAGCGATTTATCGTTATCGATAGCTTAACCTTGGCACCTGAAGGTTCGCCCAGACAAAGACTCGTCAAGGCGACCATCCGCTTCAGAGCCCTCGCCGCCGCCGCCTAGACCGAACGGCTAACAACATAAGAGATTATTACCCAATGAGCTGACATAAAGCGGTTATTCCGGTCTTCAATCTTTCAATTCCATTTCTACAGTGAAATACTGGCCAAACATCTTGATCTTTTCTGCGGTTATCCTCTGCCAGGCCATTGCATCGGGCAAAACCAGGGTCATTCGCCTGGAAACGATTAGTAACACCGAGGCGACACTCGAAAACTTCATACCAACCAAAATCGAAGCAGAAAAGTATGCTGAGGTTCGCTATATCTTCGATTTTCCACCGATCGCCATTCCAGAACCAGTCGTTGTCATAACCCCCACCAGACCTACCGCCACCGAACCGCAAGTCGCCGCTCCGCCTCCACCTGTCATCAGCCGCGAGGAAATACTTGAAGAGTTTGCAGCTCGCCTCAATGTCACCGGCAGCCTCTTTTTCGGCGGCCGCCAAGTCCTCATTCAGCCCGGCGGACCGCAGATTGTCGAAGGCCAACAAGTCCGATTCAACCATGGGGGTTCTGATTACATCATCTCAATCGAATCCATAGGTAGAGATACCTACACGCTTCGCCTCGACGAAACCTTGAAAGTTGTTATTTTCGACAAAACAGCACGCCCCGGAGCCATCCAGATCGGCGTCTCACCCTAACTGACACAAGCAACCGACCGACCCCCCTCTGAATCCTGTCTCAACTCCACTATTTCCTCCTGACCAATATCTTATGAGCCTGCCGACCTTCAAACCGTACCCGTTGCATTGCCTCCTTGCTTGCACCCTTGCGTCGTTTTCCTCGGTCTCAGGTCAGTCCCAGGAATCGCCGAATTCCCAGCCGCCACCGGTCATCACCACCACTCCGGTCGTCGGGCCAGACAGTCCCAGGACGCCCATCAGAATCGTCCCAACCAGCTCCGTAGCTGAAAACGAGGCACTTGACGAAGCTCCGCAACTGCCTCCACCCCCAGCACCGCTACCCATTCTGGATATGGCTCCCGACGGTCGGATGCCATTGCCGAGCGCAGTGGCACCCCTCAGCCGCCCTGATGCTTCTATGGAGGTCATATCCGTTGACTTCCCCGATGAAGACGTCCGGGTCATCATTCGCAACGTTGCCCAACTCTATGGCCTCAATGTTGTGATCCCCGCAGAACTTATTGGCACCACCTCGATCAAATTGACCAACGTCACCTGGCAGCAAGTTTTCGAGGTCGTCTTAGAGGCACTCGATTACACCTTTGTCGAAGAGGGCAACATCATTAAGATCAAAAGCAACGCTGATATTGTAGGGGAACCGCCGACCATTCAAGTGTTCGCCGTGAATTACGCTAACGCCAGCGATATGCTGCAATCCATTTCCCAACTCGTTGACCCAACCATCGGTAGCATCAAAGTCGACCAGCGCACTAACAGCCTGATTGTTCGTGAGCGCCGAAAACAACTTGTCGAAATTCAGAACATTATCGACCGCCTCGACCGTGCGACCTATCAAGTGATGATCGAATCGAAGTTTGTCGAAGTGCAGGGTGGAAATAGCCGCAACCTTGGTCTCGACTGGTCATCCCTCGAAGACTACCAACTGATTGGTATTAATGGCATCTCTCGCAGTTACTCCCGCGATCTGGAAAAAACAACCGAAACCACTAACGGATCTACCACGGAAAGCGAAACCATCAATGGGTTCGACCTTGCAACGGGAGTATCTTCTTCGCAGACCGACACGGTGACCAACGTTCTCGGAAATACCATCAACGACGCCACCACCATAGGCAGAGCCTCCAATGCTGTGTTGAGCGCCGGTGATTTTCAACTCGTTCTGAACTTGCTACAACGCCAGAACAATTCCCGCATCGTTACCAACCCCACGGTTGTCACCCTCGATGGAGAAGAAGCCAACATCGACATCGGCATTCAATACCCAGTCCCGGTATTTACCTTTAACCCGCAAACGGGCACCCAAGAAGTATCCGGTTTCGATAAGGAAGACATTGGTATCAAGCTAGCGGTGACACCGTTCTACAATTCGGCAGGTTTCATTCGCCTCGAGGTGAACCCACAGCTCACCTCACTTCTGGACACTGTCGTCTTTGGCCAAGGAACTGTTCCCATCGTGAGTGGAACAACCATTTCTACTAAGGTCATGTTGAAAGATGGTTTTACCTTAGCAATCGGTGGGTTAATGGAGAGCACCTTGGTAGATACTGGATCGAGCGTCCCATTTTTATCTGATGTCCCACTTCTCGGCAAGCTCTTCAAGAATAAGGGCAATCGCTTTGATGAAACTAACCTCATCGTATTCATCACTGCAAAATCACTCAACCCAGATGGGACATCTTATCGCGATATCGTTGATCCTCGGATCTTAGATCGTATGGGCATCTTGGAGAGCGATATTCCAGGCTATCAATTGTCTGAGGATCAGAGGGTCTACCTGAGTGAGATTGACGCTCTTCGCAACCAGGCCGACAGAAGCAATTTCCGTTCGGAACAACAAACTCGCCTTGAACTGTTGCGTCGCGCGGAAGCGCAAAGGCTTGAAGCTGCCCTCGAAGAGGCCAGAAAGACTGAGGAAGCTACCGAGAGCCGTCCAACCCGAGAAAAGCCTTTTATCCGTAATCGATAGGGCCGTATTGGATCTGTCTACCCCTTGCATCGACCGTATTTACTGTTAGTAACACCAACCTTTGGTGTTCAATCCCGAAACCTTTCTGCACATGAAAATCCCAGGTCTCATTTTTTTGGCTGGCCTGCTCTTATCCAGCGTGTTGTCCCCGCGACTTTTCGGCCAATTAGAACCTTCAACCATTGCCGCCGGACGCGCTCACGCAGGATTTATAAACGCGAACGGAACGCTCTACACATGGGGAGATAACTCGACGGGCCAACTTGGCCGGACAGCAGCCCTTTTCGATCCTAATCCAGGCGCGGTGCCACTCACTTCTAACGCGGCTGCCGTTAGTTTTTCAGCATCCTCCTCGTTGGTGCTGCTCTCCGACGGTCGGGTCCTGAGTTTCGGGAGCAACACCAACTCCTTACTTGGTCGTGGAGACAACCCAGCCGATTTAGCATCACCATTGCCAGTTCATGGTCTTCCATCCAATATTGCTCGGATTGATAGCAGCACTACCCACGCACTGGCAATTTCGACTTCTGGAGATCTCTATTTATGGGGCAAGGCCGACCAATTAGCCTTGGGTTTTGAGCCATTTGTCGGACAAACTCAGCAGACGACCGCCCGGCGGCTTGTGACCTCCCTTACTTGGCGCACCGCTACCGCCGGTGACGACTTCACGGTAGCGATAAGCACTGACGGGCACCTTTACGGTTGGGGCTCCAACCAAGTCAACCGATTGGGCAATTGGAACGCTGCCCGTGCCCCGTTCAATCAAAATAACAAAACCGTTCTCGCACCGACCCGCCTCGATTTAGATAATGTGGTTCCCGTGACATCCGCCCGTCAATGGAGGGCGGTGTCTGCTGGTTCTAATCATGTGATGGCATTGTATGGGCCTTTAGGCACCGATAACGGCGAAGCCTATTATGATCTCTATATCTGGGGTAACGATACTCAGTCGGTTCTTGGGGGTGTCGCGGGAGGGACTTCCATCTCCGGTTACCGCCGCTCCATTCCAGTGGGTAATTCGCCTGACGGTGGGACTGCTCTCGGATGGAAATCGGTTGCTGGTGGTCCGCTGCAATCGGTCGCAATAGACTCTCGGGGTGTTCTCTGGGGCTGGGGTTTGAATGACAAAAATCAACTCAACCGACGCTCACTAAACCCCCTCCCAATTAACAATGCTGATAACCCGACTACTCCCGCGATCGAATCGAATTTCAGCTTGTTTAGGATTCAAGCCCCTATTTGGTTAGAGGCCGCCAATGATCCCGGTAATTCGGCTATAGCGCTGAATAATTGGAATCAGGCGGCGATCGGTGACGGCTTTTCGATCTTTCGAAATAGCGGGGGGTCGGTGTTCACGGTTGGCGATAACAGTTTAGGTCAACTGGGTAACGGCACGACGAATACGCCTGTCACGCCCAACCTTCCATCCAATATTATCAATATCACGGGTGCAGACTTGGCACTAACATCGGTGAATCTACCACCTGCCGAAAATGTCAACGGACTCCCCGCCTTCGCGGCTGGGACAACGGTTGCGGTATCGACCAACCTCAGAAACGCAGGGCTGGTTTCGCTAGACGAGCCTGTGACAATACGGTATCTTTTATCAAGTGACGAGATTTTAGACCAGAGCGATCTGGAATTAGCAATAGTGCCCAACGTGCTCGCTCCTTTAATTCCTGGAGCGGCCACGACGACTGGTAATGTCTCGTTGGCCTTGCCAAACCGAGTTAACGGTATCTTCAACATCATCGCTGAGGTGAATTTTAGTGGTGGCACCACCGACCCCGTTCGCACCAATAATACTGTAGTCCGTCGCATTTTTATTAGCGATCTTG
>DAIQNO010000066.1:0-7236 GCA_036788355.1 Opitutales bacterium
GCTTCACCCCAGGCTGTCACCTGTTGCCCCTTTGGGGCTGGTTGACCTAAGCCGTTGATACGCCGCAGCTAGGAGCACACTCCTGGTTAGCAGAACCGCAGAAGATCTTACAACGTGGCCAGAACGATGGCGATGGTCATCAGGAGGGCACCGGTGAGGCGACGGATCATCAGCGAGCGGCCCCCGAGTCGTTCTTCATTACCGAAAAACCGCCCTACGGTGAGGACCAGGACAACGCTCCACATTCCCCGGGAGCTATAGAGGATGTTGGCTTGGGTCGCGGCCTGAAAAAAGGCCACCGAGCCGCTGATCAGCAGAGCCTGAAAAGCACTGAGGCCGCACCCGATGGCCACCCACGGCCAAGCGGTGCGGGGGATGGCGGAAAACGGCGCGGAAAAGTAGGGGATTATTGAGAAGGAGAGCACCGACACGGTGAGCATCATAAAGGCCGCGAGGGGCAAGCTGCCAAAGCGCGGGGCAAAGTGCGCCAGCAGGGCGTCCGCAGCGGCAAAGAGGATGGCGGCGGATAGGGCTAGCACTGCGCCGAGGCCGATGCCCCGCTTGGCCATGCCCCGGCGATAGGTCAGCAGAAAGATGCCCACCGCGCTGATTCCGGCGGCCCACCACCACGCCAGAGGAATCGGACCGGAGCCCAGTGCCAGCACGATAAGGGCCACGAAGATGGCTTTGGTGCCCATCAGCGGCGTCTGCACCGAGACATCGCCGCAGCGGATGGCCGCAAAGGTGCAGACGTTGCCCGCGAAGAAAATCGCCCCGCAGACTACCGGAGCCCACCACGGGTCCCAGGTCGCGGGGAGCTCGGCGAAAAACAACAACGGGGCGAAAAACAATCCCAACAGCGTGTTGGTCAGGACGGAAATCCGCAGCAGCCCCGCGCCCTCGGCCATCGCCCGCTTGAGGGTCAGCCCGGCAATGGTATAAAGCACCGCTGCGATCAGTGGCAACGCGATGCTCCACGCACTTCCGGAAAGTCCCATCACGCTGAGGAAAGGGCCAACTACCCCTGAGCGCAACTGAGATTCACGCGGAGGCTGAGCCCGCTAGCCGCTCGCTTTTCCGCAAAAATGTAGGGTTGCCAAAGCAGCACGACTTTTGGGAGGGTTTTGAAGGTGGTGACGAGGCCTTCTTGTTACCGGCACCTCTCGTAAGGAATCCCCCTTGTCCCTGGAAATGAGCAAAAACCCCAAGAAAAAGGGTAACCCGGCCCCGCAACCCCTTCAGCGGCCAAGCCAGAGTGCTACCCCTCGCGTCGCGCCAACCGCCGAGGCTCAGCCGCCTATCCTGCCAAGTTCGCCGACCCCGGCGGAAGGTTCTGAAGCCCTAGGGGAGTCCCTGCCGATGTCGCTAGCTGCTTCGCCGGCCACTTCGACCGATCAGTCCATGGCCTCTGCGTCAGCGCAGTCCCAGCCGGCCCCCCAAGCGGCGGATCAGCCTGCGGAAGGGTCTCCACCGGAGCCGGTGACGACTTCACGGGCGGTTCCGCGGACTGATGCCGCGTTTCCGACGTTACTCACGCCAGTCGTTGAGCGCCAGGTGCGTCGGGACCCGGCGACGCAGGCGGCGGCCCGCCCGCAGATTCCAGGCGGCTCCACGCCGCCCATGACCAGTGAGGCGGAGGCTGCGGAGCAGATGAGCACCCGGAGAACGCTCCAGGTCAGGCCGGCCGATGAACAGGCGGCGGCTAGTCGCGCTCCTTTTGAGGCCAGTGAAAGCACCCTGGCGCGGGAAACCCAGGCCGTGGCCAAAGAGCCCGTCTCGCGGCCAGCCCTGGCCGAGAGTGACGATCGACGCCCGGATCTGGCACCCGATGGCCGCCCGTGGCACGAGGTTTTTATGCGACCTGGGATCCCGAAAATGTATATTGTGCAGATCGCCTCAGAATTGGCACCGGTGGCCAAAGTGGGGGGGCTGGCGGATGTTGTTTTCGGCCTCTCCAGGGAGTTGGAAATTCGCGGCAATGAGGTAGAAATCATCCTGCCGAAGTATGATTGCCTCCGCTATCGGGATATTTACAACTTGGTGCCGGTCTTCCTCGATCTTTGGGTGCCTTGGGCCGGCGGAAGCATCCATTGCACCGTATTCTTCGGTTTTGTGCATGGGCGGAAGTGCTTTTTTATCGAGCCGCACGACGAGGCAGGTTTCTTTCGTCGCGGTCATTTCTACGGCAGCAAGGATGATGTTCAGCGCTTCGCTTTTTTCAGTCGGGCGGCGCTCGAGTTTTTGCTGAAATCCGGAAAGCGTCCGCAGATTGTGCATTGCCATGATTGGCAGACGGCGTTGGTGCCGGTCTATCTTTGGGAAATTTACCATCGCCTGGGGATGGGTGGGCTGCGGGTTTGCTATACCATTCACAATTTCCGACATCAGGGCATCTGTGGTTTCGATTTCCTGAAGCTCGCCGACCTGCACCGGCCAGAGCACTTTGCGAGACCCGAGCGCCTTCTCGATAATCACAATTCTGCGGCCCTCAACTTGATGAAGGGGGGCATTGTTTATAGCAACTTTGTCACCACCGTCTCTCCGCGCCACGCGGCCGAGGCTCGCGACCAGAATCAAGGTTTTGGGCTGGAGCCGACCTTGCACGCCCATGGCGGAAAGTATGGCGGGGTGCTCAACGGCATCGATTACGAGGTCTTTAATCCAGAGACGGATCGGTACCTTCCGCACCACTTTTCGGCCACCGCCCTCGACGGAAAGTATGCGAATAAGAAGGCTCTTCGCCAGCGGTTATGGTTAGCGGATAATGAGAAGCCCATTATCGCCTTTATTGGCCGTCTCGACCCGCAGAAGGGCCTCGATTTAGTGCGCCACGCCCTGTTTTATGCGATCAACCACGGGGCGCAATTTGTGCTGTTGGGTTCGAGCCCAGAATCAGGCATCAATGATTACTTTTGGCAGCTCAAGCATTATCTTAATGAGAATCCGGACAGCCATATCGAGGTGGGATTCAACGAAGAATTGGCGCACTTGATTTACGCCGGGGCCGATATGATGGTGGTGCCGAGCCGATTTGAGCCCTGCGGCCTGACCCAGCTTATTTCGATGCGCTATGGCACCATCCCGCTCGTTCGCTCCGTCGGCGGCTTGGCCGATACCGTTTTCGATAAGGATTATAGCTCACGCCCGAGTCACGAGCGTAACGGTTACGTTTTTCACCAAGATGATAACCCGGCGATCGAGAGTGCTTTGAGCCGGGCGATCGCGTGTTATTATGAGTTTCCGCAGGATTTCCGGAGCTTGATTGGCAATGCGATGCGGTCCGATTTTTCCTGGAATGTCCCGGCGCAGCACTACCTCAATATCTACGACCACATTCGGGCAAAATAGCCGCCAAAGTTCAACTTTGGCGTCTCCTGGAGTCATCACCGCTCCGTCTGCTTTACGGCCTAATCGGTCGGGGCTGGCATTTCGTTGTCCGCATCGTAAAAGGTCGAGATCTCTGCGGAGACTACGGCAACTCCTGGCGTGCCCAGTTGACGAGTTCGATTTCGTCCGCGCAGAGTTCGGCGATGCGGGCGCGTCGTGGCGGGGTCAGGAGTTGGTCGTAAGCCGCCGCTTCGGGTGCAAGGCTGCTCGCGGTGTTGGCCTCGGCGAAGCTGATCGGGGTTCCGAGAAGCTGGTTTAGGGTGGTCGCGAACTGGTCGAGGCGGTCGGCGAAGCCGACGGTCGCCATGGCGCGGAGATTTTCCTGGGCGTCGCGCAGGGCAACTTCCGGGCGGTAGAAGTCCTCCCCGGTGACCCCGCTGAGCATCACGAGCTGCTCTCGGGCCAGCCAGACGGCCTCATCTGACGCGAGAAACTGGTCGAACTCCGCCTCCAGAGCGTGGGGATGGGTGGGCTCGGCAGCATCCTCGGGCCGGATGCCGGGACCGATGCGGTCGTAGCGGTAGTTCGAGAAGAACCGCTCAACGGGATCTCGAAGCACCGTGATGAAGCGCCGTTGGGGGTCGTGTTTTTGGCGGGTGGTGACGGTTAGCGGGAGGTGCCCGTAGATGAGCGGTGCCCCTTGGGCCAGGTAGGAGGCCAACACGGTCTGGCGAACCACGGCCCATTCCCGCGCCCAGGTGGCTGCGGTCCAGTGGCCCCTGGTGGCGCGTAAGGCGGCCCAGGCGGGGGCGATGCCGAAATTGGCTACTGCGGCCCCTTTGAAGGCCCCCCGGAGGGCCTGCACGACGGAAATCCCAGCGCATTTCGGGATGTGGATGAAGCAGAGCGCGGAGGGCCCTCGCGGGCTTGGCTGGGCGGCGGGGCGAAGTCGCCGCAGTTGGTTTAGCAGTGCGTTCATCGCGGTGGTGCTGGCTGACTGGTCAGTTTCGTTGAGGGGCTGAGCTGGTTTCGGAGCGATCCTGCTGAGCTTTTCTTCTCTCACCTGACTAGGCTGACAAGAATGACTGCTTGGCGAGGGCGGGGGGCAGGTTTCGTCAGGGTGCCGTGGGCAGCTAGGCGTGCCCCTGAGGGATGCTTTCGATGTGGACGGTGCTGCCTTCGGGCAGTGGTTGGCCGGGCGGGTGGTTGGGGAAAACCTCGATGAGTCGCTGGAGGAGGCGTTCTGGCATCGAGGGGACGCTTTCCGGGTGGAGGTGGGCGATGCTCCAGGCGCGGTTGAGGTAGATTTCCATTTCCGCCATTTTGCCGTTGGCCCAGTAGAGCTGGGCGAGTAGGTCGAGCACCGGGTAGAGGTTCGGCGATTCCATGCCGGAGAGGGTCTCTTCGAGTCTGAGGTCACGTTCAAGCTGGCCTTTGGCGGTGCGCCAGCGCTCGAGGTAGAGATTGCATTCTGCGAGGTTGCGAAGGGCCTGGGTTACCGAGGGGTGGGCCTCGCCGTGGGTTTCTTGCAGCAGGGCTAAAAGGTCGATCAGGATGGTCTCGGCGGCTTCCCACTGGCCGCGATCCAGGCGCACCTTGGCGAGCAGTGAGAGAGGGCCAGTCAGGTCAGGCCCTCGGCGGCCTTGCGTGCTGTGGAGTTGTTGGATGACTGCCATGAGGCGGTCCTCGGCGGCCTGATCGTGCTTTTCGGCCAGGTCAATCCGGGCCAGCGCGAGCTTGCAAGAGGTGGCCAGGGCCGTGGTGCCTTGGTCGGTCTGCTGAAACTGCTCCTCGGCCCGTTGCAGGACACTTTGCGCCTCCGCAAGGCGGCCAGCGGCCAGGAGTAATTCCCCGAGGGTAAAGAGCCGTGGGGCGATGGCCGGGTGTTCCCGACCGGAGATTTCTTGCTCTACCGAGAGGGATTGTCGGGCGAGGTCGAGGGCATCGGGAAGGTCGCCCTGGAGGTGGCGGATGCGGGCCAGTTCAGCGAGGGCGTTAGCCCGCTGGCGATTGGCTTGGGCGTTGTTTTCGAGGACTTTTCGGAGGAGCGGCTCGGCCCGTTCGGGTTTTCCCGCATCGACCCAACTGAGGGCTAGTTCGGCGGTTAGCTGGACGATGCTTGCGCCGTGCGCCCGTCGACCTGCCGCGGCATGGTTGAGGGCTCCTTGCAAGATTTCCAAGGCCCGTTCCGGGAGGCCGGCCTTGCGGTAGTAGCTGCCCAGGCGCTGGGCCAGCGGGATGGTGGCCTCGGTCTGGCCGTGGGCCACGGCGTAGGCCATAATGACTTCGAGGTGGGGTCGCAGATCTTCCCAGCGGCTCGGGAGGATTTCGGCTTCGGCCATGCCGATTTCCAGCAGCTCCAGGAGTTGAGCCACCCAAAAGGCGGGGGTATTTTCAGGACGGTCGCCCGCATCGGCAAGCAGCGAGGCACGGGCAAACTCCACGATCAGGCGGTTAAAATCCAGGCTCTCGGGACTGAGGCGGGCGACCATTGCGTCGCGAAGCTCCGTGGCGGCGGCCTGGAGGGGAAAGTCCACCTCCTCGAAACGATTCTGGGTCAGTTGTTGCAGGGCCTGCCTTAGGTTGGGCTCGGCACGGTTGAGCAGCCACATCGGGATGGGGAACGCGGCCCCAAAGCAGGCGATGCGCAGGAGCACGGTAGCGGGTGGGCTCAGGCCGACGATATTGAGGCGTAGGAGCCCGCCTGCCATTTCCGTGAGAGCGGAGGGAAAGTGGCTTTTGTGCTGGTGAAACCAGGCTCGGGAGGCGGCAAGCTCCGAGCTAACCTGAAACCAGGGCAGGCGGCGTTGCCGGAGGGCACCAGCGGCCGCCTCTAAAGCCGTGGTCACTCCGCCGACAGAGCCCGCCAGTTCGCTCAAAACCTCGCTGGTGAGGCCGAGGGCCCGCATGTCCCCCCCGAGCTCCTCTTGCAGGAGTTTCACCGAGGCTTCGACTGAAAGATCGTCGAAGGGCAGGGTGCGGCCAAAAGTGTCGGTGGGATGGTGCCCGCAGACCAAAAAGGCGCCGTGCGGCACCGCTCCGATGAGCGCCTCTACGGCCTTTGCGGCCTTGAAGTCGTTGACCTCTTCCAGGATGAGCAGCCACCCAGAATGGCGATCCAGCCAGTGGCGGAAGAGGTTCTCTCGCGTCGCCAGATCGCTGCCGGAGCGGATCGAGGTGGAAGACCCGGCGACGCGGGCCAGGGTGGCCATGGAAAACCTGAGCTGTAGGGGCGTGTCTGCCCGCAAGATGAGGACGGCCGTGGCCTTCACGCGGTCCACTGCGGCGTAGGCCAGGTGGTAAAGCACGCGATTCACGCCTGAAGGCGGAACCTCCCGCCGGTGGGGTTGGAGCGCCACTCGGCGATGTTTAGCGACCTCCTGTAGCAGTTCCTCGACGAGATCTTCCCGCCCAGTGATCGGCCCAATCGCGACCCGCTCTGGGAGGCCCGCTACGCCGACGGCTGGCGGGCGCAGGTGCGGGCGAAAGAGCGTCGGCTCAGCCGCCGCCGCTTGAGGCTCCACTGCGTTGCCGTTCCGAAATATCGAAGTGATCGCCGTCCAGAATCCCATTACCGTAGAGTTTTGTAATACTGGTTCTTGTCCGCGAACTCCAGCATAAAGCTAGGAGTGCGGTAATCATCTGGGTGTTCCCCAGAAGAATGCCACGGAAATCGTTTTGGCGACCCTGCAGGTCATTACCCGCAACACCTGCGGCGATCGGCGGTCATCCCCGCAGCTAGACTCAGGGATGGCGACTTCCTTGCGGAAGGAGATTGCCTTGGGCGCGGAACCTGAGCCAGGCTCTGGTAATGATAAAGCTCTGCCTCCTCGGGGATCCGAGCGGCTCACGACCGCTGGCGTCGTTATGGCCCGACGGTGAGGCTGCGGTCAGGGTGGTGGGCATGGA
>DAIQNO010000066.1:7246-9740 GCA_036788355.1 Opitutales bacterium
GCTGGACTTGAAGTCCTCGGTGCGGGTTTCCGGAGGTTATGTCGCCTTCGTGCGGCGCCACTCGCGCATTTCGGCTAAAGTCCCGGTGATTTTGGCCACTTCCGATGCCCTCGTTGGGGCTCTACGCGAGGAACTGGACTTTTCAGCGGCGATTGGGCGCAACGTTTTTGTCTGCGGAGAACAGGAATGCGATATCCGCCACACTTTTGCGGAGGTTTATCAGTGGCGACAGCGAGCCTTGGCCTACACTGGGCCATCGACCGGGCAGCCGGGCGAACTGCCTTTGCCCAATGAAGACGCGGTGGAGCTCGTCGTCCGTCACCGGGATCTCCTCTTTGACCTGTTGATGAATTTCCTGCCGGACAACATCTACTTCAAAGACCGGCAGAGCCGCTTCCTCTTGGCCAATCGGGCCATGGCCGAAAAGTTCCAGGTTCCGGATCCGGAGTCGATGCTCGGGTTGACCGATCAGGACCTCTTTGGCGAGATGCACGCCACGGAGGCCCGTCTGGACGAGCAGGACATCCTCCAGGGTAAGGTCGAGATCGTCCGCAAACTGGAGCAAGAAGACTGGCCTGATGGGCGGGTGACGTGGGCCCAGACGACCAAGATGCCGATCCGCACCCAGGAGGGCCTCATTATCGGCACTTTCGGCGTCTCTCGGGACATCACCAACGAGCGGGAGATGGAACTGCGCCTCCAGCGAGAGCGGAACCTCAGCCGCACCTTGCTGAATCTTCTCCCGGCCCGCGTTTTTGTGAAAGACACCCGGCTTGCCTACACTTTCAACAACCTGGAGCACCTGCGCTACCTTGGGCTGGACAGTGAGAGTGACGCGCTGGGGCGGAAGCTGCGCGACTTTATCGACAATGCCTGGAGTCGGCGCCTGGAAGTCACCGACCGCATGATTATCGAGGAGGGGCGCTGCTTCCGCAATGTCGAAGAATACGACGAGGCTCTGAATAAGTGGATGCTGGTCAACAAAGTGCCCCTCCGTGATCCCGAGGGCACGATCATCGGGCTAGTGGGCCTGAGCATCGATGTCACGCACCAGAAACGGTTGGAACAGACCTTGAAGGCTCGCAATCGCGAGATGGAGACCGAGTTGGCTCTGGCTCGGGCCCTGCAGCAGACGTTTTTGCCGCAATCCTATCCGACTCTGCTCAGTGGCCCAAGCGACGCCGCTCCGAAAGTGCGGTTCGCGCACTTCTACCAGCCCTCGTTTACCCTGGGTGGCGACTTTCTCTCGGTCTTAGGCATCAACGACCATGTTGCTTCGGTCTTGTTGTGCGATGTGATGGGCCACGGCGTCCGGGCATCTTTGGTCACGGCGATGCTGCGAGCCCTCAGCGCCGAGCTGCGCGGGAAAGCGGAGGACCCGGCGGCATTTCTCGCGGCCCTCAACCACCTCCTCCATGAGTCGCTGGACAGTGGCACCGATCTCATCTTCGTCACCGCGTTTTACGGCGTCATCGACACCCAGCTGGGCACCGTCCGCTACTGCAATGCGGGCAGCTCCTGCGCGATCATTCTACGCCCCGACGGAGCGGCCCAGAAACTCGACTGCGAGGGCCAATGTGACCCGGCCCTCGGCATTTTTGACGAGTTTGCCTTCCGGGTCTTCACCGCACCGATCGGAGCCGGCGATGAGATGATCTGCTACACCGATGGCGTCATTGAGGCCAGCCACCAGGAAGGCGAGGAGTTCGGCGAAGTTCGCTTGATGGACTACCTCCGACAGCAGCACGGCGAAACCGGGCGTGCCCGGTTGGAGAAATTAGTCCGCTTCATCAAAGACTACTGCGGCACGGACTCCTTCGACGACGATATCTGCCTCTTTTCCGCCCACTTCCCGCCGAGCTAAGTCTACACTCCGGAGCGGCTGCAGTGCCTCCAGCCTGCCGTCGGCAGGATCGACGCTAAAGTAAGCCGTTGCCTACCTGTCGCCTTGCAGGAGGTCGGTGAGGTGGTTGCGGAGATCGGAATACTCGGTGTAGCTGGGGAGGTCGGGGTTTTCGGTGATAAAGTTGGCGGAGGCGCGGAAGAGGATGCCGTGATCGGCGGCGCGGAGCATGGTGAGGTCGTTGTAGCTGTCACCGGCAGCGAAGACGGCAAAATTGAGACTGCGGAAGGCTTCGACGGCGTGGCGTTTTTGGTCGGATTGGCGCAGCCGGTATCCGGTGATGCGTTGGGTGCGGGGATCGACCTCGAGTTCGTGGCAAAAGAGGGTTGGGAAGTCGAGCTGGGCCATGAGGGGCTGGGCAAACTCGGCGAAGGTGTCGGAGAGGATGACGACTCGAGTCTGGCTGCGGAGCCAGCGGAGGAACTCGGCGGCTCCAGGCAGGGGCTCCAGGGTGCTGATGACCTGCTGGATGTCAGTCAGGGTGATGTCGTGCTGGTCGAGGATGGCCAGGCGGTAGCGCATCAGCGCGTCGTAATCAGGCTCATCTCGCGTGGTGCGTTGCAGGGCTTCGATGCCGGTGGTCGCTGCCAC
>DAIQNO010000067.1:0-9667 GCA_036788355.1 Opitutales bacterium
CTTTCGCCCCGTTGGGGCTGGGATTCAGCGGCGGACTTACCTCGCAGGACACTAGGTGCTTGGCCCTTTTTGCTCCGGTGCTTCAGAAACTTGGGAAAATGGCCCGCCGGTGGACGACGCCGGGCCAACAGAATCCACCGACTGGAGCGTCGCGGTGCCAGAACCTTTAAAAGAAGGCGCAGAATCACGAAAACCAGCGGACTCTTTAACCGGAATGCCTGACCCGGACTTGGCACCTGCCTCAACTCCCAGTGCTGAAGGTAGGCCCGACGAGGCACCCTTCGCAGCCCCCATCGAAAAGGGCGGCTGTGTCTCACTTTTCTGACGAGACCCGCCCGCAGCATCCTTCTCGGGGTAGGCCACCCGCCCGTGCAACATGTTGCCCAGCGACGCACAGAAGCTCTCCCGCACCGCGCGCAGATCGCGCATGGTCAGCGGGCACTCATCGAGCTGGTGATCGGAGACCTTTTCCGCGATGATCGCATCGACCAACTCCTCAATCGCCTGGGGGTTGATCTTCTTCATCGCCCGCGAAGCCGCCTCGATCGAATCGGCCAGCAGGATGATCGCACTCTCCGCCGTCCGCGGACGCGGCCCCTCATACCGAAAAGCCCCCTCATCCACGCCTGCGGAAGGGTCACCGCCCAAATCCGCCCCAGAATCCCCTCCGCGCGAGGCCCGCTGCCGCTGCACTGCACGATGGTAAAAGTAGCGGATCAGCGAGGTGCCATGGTGCTGCTGGATCACGTCGATAATCACCTTGGGCATCCGCGCCTCTCGCGCCAGTTGCACGCCTTCCTTGACGTGATTCTTGATGACCAACGCCGACATGCTCGGGCTGAGGTCGTCGTGCGGATTCTCACCCGGACGCTGGTTCTCCACAAAATACTCTGGCTTAATGACCTTGCCAATATCGTGAAACAGGCAAGTCACCCGGCAGACCGTGCTGTTGGCCCCGATTTCCGCTGCCGCGCGCTCGGACAAGTTCGCCACCATCAGACTGTGATGGTAGCTACCCGGAGCCCTCATCTGCAAACTGCGTAACAAGGGGTGGTTAAAGTCCGTCAGATCCAGCAACGAAATGTCACTCGGGGCCTTGAAAATACCCTCGATTAGCGGCAGCAACGCCACTGCCATCAACCCCGAAAGTAATCCCGAAATCAGCGCTGCCGCCGCCTGTTGCCCCGCCAAAACCGGGCCTAGATTGCCCAACAACCCGTTAAGGAGCGCTGCCACCCCCGCCGCCGCACCCGCCCAAAGACCAGCCCGGACGACGTGACCGCGCAAGCGAGCCCCCCGGCAGAGATAAATCGCGACAAAACTGCTTAGCATCGCGATCAAGGCCAGAGTCAGCAGGTTCGATCGCATGATCGAGTAGATGATCGAGATGATGATTGCCCCAAGCACCGCCGGACTTCGCCCCGCCACCAGCGCCAACAGCATCGACCCAAGCGTCACCGGTGCCACAAAAGGCATCGTTGCTACCAGCAGCGGATCGCTCCGGAAAAACTCTAGGTCACCGATGCTATGGCTCAGCCGCAGGACGGACACACTCAGCAGCAACACAAAGCAGGCCATCAGGAGCTGCCGCTGTGAGCACCGCTGGGCAAAAGCCACCTTCCAGGCCAAGGCGGCGCCAGAAAGCAAGAAAATCGTCAACAACAGCCGCCGCAACAGCGTCAGATTCCACCCGCCAGGCAGCTCCTCCTTGGCCAACAGAGCCTCCCGATAGGCCGCTACCGCTTCAATATCCAGTGCACTCAATTCCTCACCAGCCTCAATCAAAATCGCCCCCTGCTCAATCTGCACCGTCACGGGGGCCACGCTCTGAGCCGCACGGCGCAGGTTTTCCGTGTATCGGTCACGGTCAAAGATCAAGTTCGGCTGCACCCCCCGCCGCATCATCCGAAACAAAGCACCGGAGACGCTTAAATCATTCCCGATACCCGTCAGATTCATCCGCAGCTCGATCGCCGCCTCACGCTCAGACATCGTCCGGGCACCACTGCGCTGGCCGATGAACTCAACCGCACTCAAGGTTAACTGCTGGGGGGTAGCGGAAGGCGAGGTAAACAGGGAGCCCGCACCTGGGCCACTGCGGGGTTCTCCCGGTAGCCCATCTGCGGTGCCGCCCTCGGAGAACTCCTGTGACGCAGCCGAGGCCTCGGGTCCCTCAAAGCCGACCAGGTAGGGCTGAGGCTCGTAGATCCCACCTCGCAAAATGTCCCGCAACTCCAAAATGGCCTCATCAACCAGTCGAGCACGATCAGTCGGCGTGGTCCGCCGCATCAGGGTCAAAACGTCCTCCCAGTTGACCTCGACTCCGGGCACCGAGGCGACAAAGTCCCGCACCAGACGAGGCCAATCTGCCTCTGAAGCAGCCTCCAGTTGACCTTGAAGCGAGTCATTGAGCTGCGCCAAAAATCGCCGCATCTGGCCCTCAAAGTCCTCGAAAGCCCCCAGACCCACTCGATAGGTAGGGCGCACCTGCTGCTGCCGCTCGCTAATCTCCCTCTGCGTTAAAACCTGGGACGTGTAGGAAAACGGCACTTGAGCCGTCACGCGAACCCGTGATAACTGCCCCGGCAGCAGGGGAGGCCCGGCGGGATTCAATCCCAGGAACGCGATCATGGTGATCGCCACAATCATCAAAATCAACAACCCAAAACCGCCCAACTGATCAACCCAGGAAGACTCTTGGTCGCGCCGATGAAGCCGACGCCGACGCTTCTTGGCCTCGGCAATGAGCTGCATCTTGGACTTTTTGTGCGGCAATATTCCCATGCAGTTGTTAAAACGGCGTTACCTTTAAGCGACAATTCCTGCCCTTGACCCTGCCATTCACACCAGCCGCTGCTGGAACGCCTCGTAGGCCTGGATGATCTTCGTCACCAGCGGATGGCGCACAATATCGGTGGTCTCAAAGTAAAATAGCCGGATGCCGGGAACCCCGGCCAGCACCTGGGCGGCCTGGCGCAACCCCGAAGTCTGCTTCCGCGGAAGATCGACCTGGGTCAGGTCGCCAGTGACCACCATCCGGCTGTTCTCCCCCAAGCGCGTCAAAAACATCATCATCTGCTCAGGGGTCGTGTTCTGGGCCTCATCCAGGAGGATAAAGGCATCGGAAAGCGTCCTCCCCCGCATGTAAGCCAGCGGCGCAATCTCGATCAAGCCCTTCTCCATCAGGCGCAAGACCTCCTCCTTTCCGATCATGTCGTGCATTCCGTCGTAAATAGGGCGCAGATAGGGCTCAAGCTTTTCCTGAAGATCCCCCGGCAGAAACCCCAGTGCCTCCCCTGCTTCGACCGCCGGCCGCGTGATAATCACCTTGCGAACTTTCTTCTCCTGCAACGCGTACAGCGCCGCCGCCACTGCGAGGTAGGTTTTCCCGGTGCCGGCGGGCCCTACCCCGAAAACCACGTCATACTGGTGGATGCATTGCAAGTAGCGCTTCTGATTCACCGTCTTGGGGACAATGCTCATTTTCCGAAACGGCAGCACCAGCGGGTCCTCGAAAATCGACCGGTAGTCGGCACCCTCTCCATTGAGCACCCCCTCGATCAACTTGATGTAATCATTTTTCTTGATCTCGATGCCTTGGCCCCGGGCCACGTCCAACAGCTGGAAAAACTCCACTGCCGTCGCCACCTCCCGTTCCTCACCCTCGACCTGCAACCAGTTATCTCGACTGGTCAGCCGCACCGTGAAAGCCTCCTCGGCCTGCACGAGCAGGGCATCCTGGCCGCAATACAACAGATTGAGGTGGCGGGGCGTGGGGAAAGTCAGCGTTTGCGAAGCCATAGAGTCATAAAAGGGGTAGCCAACCGGGTTTTGCGCCAGCTACGGAATCGAGTTCTGCGTAGTAAATTAAGAAAAAGTGCCAATCGCAACCGCCAAAAATCCTTCCCCCCGGCACCGACGGCGGGTCACCGTTCATGGCAAAATGATACCTTCCTGACCCGATGACGGTCGCCGCTCAGGGCTGCTGAAAGGTGCATTCTTGGCCCGCGAGGTGGCTGCTCGACCTCGCGGCTCGCCCCCCTCCCTCAGACACTCCGTAACCGCCCCCAGACTGCGGCCAAGCTCTGCGGCAGCACCCGCGTGTTCCCCAAGACCGGCATGAAATTGGTATCTCCCACCCACCGGGGGACGATATGGGCGTGCAGGTGCCGCGGGATACCTGCCCCCGCCGCCGAACCGAGGTTGAACCCTATATTGAAGCCCTGCGGCTGGAAAGCCGCCGTGAGGCGCCGCTGCCCCTCGATGATGGCACCCATCAACTCCACCCGCTCGGCCAACTCCAGCTCCGCCAACGTCGCCACTTCTCGGTAAGGAACGGCCAACAGGTGCCCTCCGTTGTAGGGGAACTTATTGAGCAGCAGGTAGGTGTGCTCGCCTCGCCAGACGATCAAGGCAGCCTCATCATCACCCAACAGCGGCAACGCCACAAAAATCGACTGGCCACGCTCGACCGCGTCGAGACCCGGCTTCGGGGCTTCGATATACTCCATCCGCCAGTAAGCGTGCAACAAGTCCATGGTCGTCGAAAATCCTTCCTCGGTCGAGTTAGTGCCCGGTCAGACCGATTGCGTCCACCGAAATTGTCTCCCCCGCCCACGACCGCTGATCCGTGCCCGTAGCGAGGCCCTCCCCTTCTCCCGCGGTGGCGACGCTGCCCCGCATCTTGGACGCGACCACCATCAAGACGCAGATCGAACCAATAACAAGTCTGCCCACTCACCATCGACCCGAGCGTCCACCATCACCGCCGGCTGCCCCCACATCGAGGCCGCAGCCGTCTCGAAGCTCTGTCGAAGGGCTGAGGCCTCCGCCGCCAGAATCCCGCTCAGCGCCAGATAGCCGCCCGGTGCCGTCGCCCGCAGGAGGTCCTCCCGGTAGATCAGCAGGACATCGGCGATGATGTTGGCCAAAATCAATTCCGCCTGCCGCCCCTCCAGCCCGGCCTCCAACCCCGCTTCCAGCACCTCCGCCCGCGTCGTGGCCAAGCCGTTGCGAGGAAAGTTCTCCCGCGTCACCCGGATGGCCTCTTCATCGCGATCAAAAGCCAGCAACCGCTGAAAACCAAGCTGCGCAGCCGAAATTGCCAGGATGCCCGAGCCACAGCCCGCATCGACCACCAAGGGTGCCGCCAGCCGCCGATCTTTGGCCGTCAGGCCAACCGGCAGCCCCGCATCAACGCCGAGCAACGTTGCCCGGTAATCTAAGAGACGCCGCGCCATCAGCCGGGTCGTCGGGTGGTTGCCCGTTCCAAAAGCCATTCCCGCGTCAAAATAGACCGCCACGTCCCCCTCGGGCAGCCGGTAGGTCTCCCGTTGCCATTCCGGAATCCAATGCAGCCCCCCGCAATCCCACGGCGTCAAAAACGCCTTGTAGGCCTCCTGCCAGTCCTGATCCGGCATCTCCGTCAGCGTAAACTCACTCGGCAACTCGGGAAAATCCTCCCGCAGTCGGCCCCAGTGCTCCGTCGCCTCACTGGGGCTACCAAAGTAGCCCGACAGTGTAAACGGCTCCCCGGAGCGCACCTGCACCAAGGCCCAATGCGACAACGCCAAGTCACACAGGACTGCCTCCAGAGGCTCCGCCAATTCGGCGGGTAGAGGGCATGACGCGATATAAACCATAACGCACTGATAACCGGCCCCAGACCCACCGCAACCTCAATCCCCAGCCTCGTGACGGCCATCGCCGCCGCACAACTTTTATCACCGCCGCAGTTTTGGCGCGATTCCACCCCCGGAGATAGGCTGAGTTATTCCGGTGCCTCGATCGTCGGAAAACACCTCCGAGGCCAGCCGATGGCCGCTAGACCGACCAGTCCAGACCGATGTCCACCCAGACCGCACGGTGAACGGTAGCCCCCGTGGAGACAAAATCCAGTCCCAGCGCCTTGAGTTCGGAGCACCGGTTGAGGGTGATCCCGCCGCTGGCCTCGGTGGCGGCGCGGCCTCCGATCAGAGCCACCGCCTCACGGATCTGATCGTTGGAAAAGTTGTCCAGCATCACAATGTCTGCTCCAGCCTCCAGGCAGAGCGGAATCTGATCCAGCCGATCCAACTCGACCTCGACGAGCAAGTCAGGCCGTTCCCGGCGCGCCCAACCCACCGCCTCCGGCAAGGAAATCCCGGTCGGCCCACCGGAAAGCAGGGCGAGGTGGTTGTCCTTAAGCAAAATCCGGTCGTAGAGGCCCCGTCGATGGTTCCAGCCGCCGCCCGTCGCCGTGGCCAACTTTTCCAGTGCTCGCAGCCCCGGCGTCGTTTTCCGGGTGTCCAGCAGGCGCGGCCCGTCCGTTCCCAGAGCCGCGACATAACGCGCCGTCTCCGTGGCCACACCGCTAAGCCGCTGCAGAAAGTTCAATACCACCCGCTCCGCCGTGAGGATGACCCCCACGTCGCCCCGAAGCCAGCCCAGGACGGCTCCCGCAGGCACCACCGAGCCCTCCGCGACGGCCTCCTCGAAAATGACCTCTGGTTGCTGGCCTCGCCTTCCAATTTCCGCTCCTGGCTCCGCGATGCCTGCCGACCGCGCGGCATACTCCTCCAAAATCATCGCCACCAGCGGCAGACCGCAGACGACCATCGGCTCCCTCGCGACCAAGGCCGCTCCACCCGCCACCTCACGCCCCCCAAGGGCACTCAATAAAACGGAGGTCGTCGCATCGCCCGGCTTCTCCACCTCCACCAAAAAGCCCGCACCGGCAAGGTCCTCGACTCGCGCCCGCCGCACGACCTCCCGCAGCCACTGCCAATCGAGATCCTGCCAACCGATTCGCTCGGCAGACCTTGCCGCACTGGCGTTGCACGGCCATCTCTCTCTTCCCGCAGTCATCACCTCGTAATCGCGTAAAAGTGCCACCGATCGCAAGCCTCGACGCAAGGCAGAGGGTAATCTCGCTCTGCACTCGCCTTCAAGAAAACCTCGATCTATGATTGCGTGTGATGTTGATTTTCAGCAGTCCACCAGCCCGCTGGGTGCGGTCTGTTTCCCGGCTCTGCTGGGCCTCCGTCGCCGCCGGTTTCGGCTCCACGGCCCTCTTTCTCCAGCCGCTGCTGCTGACCGTTAAGCACGGCTATGACCCGCAGCTGTGGACGGCCTACCTGCTGGCTTGGCTGACCAGCGGGCTTTTCGGCGTGGTCGCCATCACGACCGGATTCCTGGCGCAATACCGACTACGGCCCGGTGAGCGCTACAGCATGGTGCTGGCGGTGCTCGGCGGCAGCCTCGGGCTGGCGGCCCTGTCGCTTTCCGTCGTGGGTCTGATCGGCCTCTTCGCGCGAACTTAGCCCGATCGAACAGACTCGCTGAAGGCAGAATCCATCACCGCTTTGCCACCCCTGAAAATGAGGCTTGCTGCTAACCTGAAACCGTTTTTCATCGAGAACATGGCAGGTGTATCAATGTCAGGGGAGTATCAGGGAGAGCTGCGTTGCGTGCTGACCCACGGACCGTCGGGCGTCACGGTCAACACCGATGCCCCCGTGGATAACCACGGGCGGGGAGAGTCCTTTTCACCCACCGACCTGACCGCAACGTCACTCGGGGCTTGCATGGCGACCATCATGGGCATCAAGGCCCGCGACCTCGGCGTGAACCTCACCGGGATGACCTTCCAAGTCACCAAAACGATGGCCTCCGACACCCCGCGGCGCATCTGCGCCTTGACCGTTAACTTTACCATCCCCAACCCCTGCCCGGAAGCCGACCGGATCAGGCTAGAGCGCGCCGCCGCGACCTGCCCGGTTGCCCACAGTCTTCACCCGGATATCGTCGTCGAAACGCATTTCGACTGGGCGTAATCGGCTCCGTTATGAGAAAAGCGCAGTGGCCAATTCAGCACCGCCGTCAGTGCGCGGCAGCCGGTGCTGAGCGAGCGACGTTCTGACGACGAATCTGCTCGAAAAAGTCATTACCCTTATCATCGACGATGACGAAGGCAGGGAACTTTTCGACCTCGATTTTCCAAATCGCCTCCATCCCCAACTCCGGAAAGGCCACGCACTCCAGGGCCTTGATGTTTTCCTTGGCGAGGATAGCCGCCGGCCCGCCGATGCTCCCGAGATAAAAGCCCCCGTGTCGCTGGCAGGCTTCGGTGACGGCCTTGCTGCGATTCCCCTTGGCCAACATCACCCGGCTGGCCCCGTGGCTCTGGAAGAGATCGACGTAACTGTCCATCCGACCCGCCGTCGTCGGCCCGAAGGAGCCGCTGGGCAGTCCCGTGGGCGTCTTGGCGGGCCCAGCGTAATAGACGGGGTGGTTCTTGAAATAGTCCGGCAGCGGCTGTCCGGCATCGAGGAGTTCTTTCAACTTGGCGTGAGCAATGTCCCGGGCCACGATAATGGTTCCCGACAGGCTGAGGCGAGTCGTGACCGGGTATTGCGACAACTCCGCACAGATCTCGTCCATCGGACGGTTGAGGTCGATCTCCACGGCACCTTCACCTAAGTCCAAGGCCCGGAACTCCGCAGGGATGAAACGCCCAGGGTCGGTCTCCAGCCGCTCCAGGAACAGGCCCTCGCGGGTAATCTTGGCCTTCGCCTGACGGTCTGCAGAACAGCTCACCGCGAGGCCCACGGGGAGGCTGGCACCGTGGCGCGGTAGCCGGATAATCCGCACGTCCAACGCAAAGTATTTCCCACCAAACTGGGCGCCAATTCCCAGCCGGTGAGCCGCCTCCAGCACCTGCGCCTCCAGGCCCTTATCGCGAAAGGCATGGCCATGCTCATTGCCCGAGGTTGGCAGTTGGTCGAGATACTTGGTGCTGGCCAGCTTGGTCGTCTTCAAGCACATCTCGGCGGAGGTTCCTCCGATGACGATCGCAATGTGATACGGCGGGCAGGCGCTCGTGCCAAAATCAGCCATCTTAGCGACCAAAAAGTCGATCAACCGCTTGGGCGTCAGCAGTGCTTTGGTCTCTTGATAGAGAAACATCTTGTTGGCCGAGCCGCCTCCCTTGGCCACAAAGAGAAACTCGTAACGGTCGCCGGAGGTGGCAAAAAGGTCGATCTGGGCTGGCAAGTTCGTGCCGGTGTTCTTCTCCGTCCACATATCCAGCGGCGCCATCTGGCTGTAGCGGAGATTTTCCTGCGTATAGCACTCATAAACCCCTCGGCTCAGGGCCTCCTCATCGCCGCCGCCGGTCCAGACGGACTGACCCTTTTTCCCGACCACCGTGGCCGTTCCCGTGTCTTGGCAGAAGGGCAAGACCCCCTGCGCGGCGACTTCCGCATTGCGCAGCAGCGTCAGGGCGACGCTACGGTCATTCTCGCTCGCCTCCGGGTCTTCTAAAATCCCCGCGACCATCTCCAGGTGCTCCTGCCGCAGAAAATAGCTGATCCCCCTAAACGCTTCTCGCGCCAGGTAGGTCAGACCGGCCGGCTCCACCAACAACATCTCCCGCCCCTGAAAGGACGCTCTGGTGACGAAATCGGAGGTCAGGTGGTCGTATTCTGTCGCATCCCCGGTCAAGGGAAACATCGGCTGGTAAAGGAAGTCTGGCACTGGCATCTGAAAAGAAAAACACTGCTGCCGCTCCTTATGCAAGAAAAATCTTGTATTATCGTCAGTTATGTCAACTCCCCCCACTAGAAGCCCGCATTTCGCCGACCCGACCGATTTTAACAGCCGTTCTGCTCAGGAGCTAGTGTTCTGC
>DAIQNO010000068.1:0-4447 GCA_036788355.1 Opitutales bacterium
CGCGGCGGCGGGGGGCACTGGGGGGTGGTTCTTCGCGACCGGAGGTGCCGGCGGTGGCTTCGACTTTGAAGGTCAGGGCGATGGGTTGGTCGGCGATTTCGCCGAGTTTGCGGCGGATGAGGTCTTCGTAGTTGTCCTGCATCCAGAAGAGGCTGAATTCGTTGGGGACGGTGAGGACGACGTGGTCGGTGGTTTCGACGAGGCAGCGCACGGGTTCAAACCACGTTTGGAAGACCTCGGCGGGAAAGAGGCTTTGGATGCTGCTCTTGGTGGCGTTCCAGAGCGGGCTGGGTGGTGGTGTTTCGGGCATGGTGGGCAGTAGCGTGGAAAGTTTGGTGGCCGTGGCTCAGGTGGCGTTCTGAGGGACTCTGGGGGGTCGGTTGGGGTGACATCCCAGGGGGGTTATTCACATCGGGCGGAGCGTTGGGGCGGACGAGGTGGTGCGGCGGGTGGCGGGTGCCCGGCCGTGTTCACGGGGGCAACCGTCCGGGGGTGCGCGGTGGCGGGTCTGGCGGGTGGATGGCCTTCTAAGTGGTTGATGATGACGGGTTTAGGAAATAGCTTTAGGGTCATTTTCGGCGGTGGGCGGGCGCCAGGATGGGGTGGCCTGCCGGTCGATTGATCCTGGGGAATCAGGGCGCACTGAGAGCTTTTTTCCGGACTCGACCGATGGCAAGGGGAAGTTTTGCACCGGTTATTCACATCGGCTTGGGAATGGTTCTGTAACCTGCTTGAAACAAGACCGCAACCGAACCGACACAAGCAAACTAGGGCTGATTCCCTAGGGCTTTTTTTCCACCGATTGGGAGTGGGCGAGGCGTTGCCGATCGACCTCGGCGACCATGGTTGCGATGAGTCGGTCGTTGAGTTCGGTGGCGGGGTTGTGGCCCATCTGTCGGAGGGCGTGAACCAAGGAGGCGACTTCGGCGAGGCGGGCCATATCTCGCCCTGGGCGGACGGGTAGCTCCATGTGCATGATGGGCAGGCCGAGGATCGGCACCGTCTGCAGTTCCAGGCCGGTGCGTTCTTCTGGCATCCCAGGGGTCCATTCGATGAAGGTGAGGATCAGGTCGATGCGCTTTTGCAGGCGGACGGAGCGCACGCCGAACATCTTGGCCACGTCGATGATGCCGATGCCGCGGCACTCCATGTAGCCGCGGTTGAGTTCTGGTCCGGTGCCGACGATTTCGTTCTCGTTGACGCGGCGGGCGTGGACGATGTCGTCGGTGACTAAGCTGTGGCCGCGTTCGATGAGGGCCAGGGCGCACTCACTCTTGCCGACGCCGCTTTTACCGCGCAGGAGTGTTCCGACGCCCTTGATGTCGAGCAGCGTCCCGTGGAGGGTGGTTTTGGGGGCGAAAAGCTCTTCGAGGATCAGCGTTGCCTCGGCGGAGAAGTCCTTGGACTTGTGCTCGGTGCGCAGGAGTGGCACTTGGTGGGTCTCGCAGGCGTCGAGGAGGGCCTGGGGCACGGCGAGCCCTCGGCTGACGGCGACACACGGGATGGCGAACTCCATCAGCCGGGCGAGGATCCGGTGCTGGGTTTCGATAGTTTGGTCGCAGAGGTAGCCGATTTCCCCGGCGCCGAAGAGCTGGAGGCGGCGGTGGGCGAAATACTGGAAATAGCCGGTCAGCGGGAGGGCTGGGCGGTTGATGCTTTTTTCTTCGATCCAGCGGTGCAACCCGCCCGCCCCGGCCACCACCTCCAAGGCGAGTACCTGTCGGGCCCGCTCAAAAAACGACTGAACTGAGATGCGTTCGACGAGGCGGGTGGGGGGCGGGAGCATCCCTAGAACGGTAACCTGCGAGACCGATACCTCAAGGTCAGAAACTCCGCGAAAGAGGTCTCGGGCGCGATTAAAACTGCGGGGGGCTGCGGTTTCGGGAGATCGACGGAGCACCGCCCCTGGGAGCACCAACGTCCTCGTCGGAAGTTCATCTTAGACGGACCCGCGGGGACGCCGGTGCTCCCAGCACCTCAGTGCCCATGAACGGCACTGGCGGTAGCTCGCGCGGCCTCGGGTGCCGCTGGATGCGCCAGCGCCTCCAGCGGCGGCTTGCCAAAAAGGTAGCCGACGCCATGGACGGTCTTGAGCAGATCGGGATCGCCGCCGTGTTGGGCGAGGATACTGCGGATTTTGACGATATACTGGTCGATCGAGCGGCTTTTGAGGTCAGCGTGGATCCCCCAGACCGCGTGGATTAAGGCCGCCCGCGGAATGGCCTCGCCGGGATGGGTCGCCAGGTAGTGGACGATCCCGAGTTCTTTTTTGCCGATGGGGACTTTGTGGCCGTTGCCGAAGGTCATGGTGAGGCGCTTCGGGTAAACGATGGCTCCCGCGAAGGCGAAAGGCTTTTCCAGCAGATCGAGGGTTTCGGTGACGTGAAAGTCACGGGCGGTCTCCGTGCGGCGCAAAACCGCGCGAATGCGGGCTAGTAACTCGGGGACGTGGAACGGCTTGGCGAGGTAGTCATCGGCCCCGAGGTCGAGGCCCCGCACGCGATCACTGTCTTCGGCATTGCCGGTCAGGAAGATGATCGGGGTGCGGTGGCCTTGGGCCCTCAGAGTATCTAACAGGTCGAAACCGGAAACATCGGGCAGGCCGACATCCAGGAGGATCAGGTTGACAAAGTTGCGCTCCAGAAAGCCCATTACCGGAGCACCATCAAAGAAGAGGTGCGGGGTCATCCCGGCGGCGGTCAGTTCCTCAGCCACGGATTCCGCCAGAACCCGGTCGTCCTCGACCAACAGGATAAGCGGTTTTGCGGTCGGCATACTGCGAAGGCGGCAATTACGAAAGTCGGGAGGCGGCTCGCAGCACTTCGTCTGCATGGCGGGCCGGATTCACCTCCGGAAAGACTTGCGCCACCAAGCCTGCCTTGTCGATCAGAAAAGAAACCCGCCGCGGGAAGGGCAGGAGTTGATGGAGGAGCTGTCGCGGCTGGTAAACGCCGAAAGCCCGAGCGATCTTCTTATCTTCGTCCGAAGCTAAGCCAAAGGGCAGCCGATGACGCTTCCGAAAGCGCTCATGGCTGTCTTCATCGTCAAAACTGACCCCGATGACGAAGAGGCCAAGCTTGCCAAAATCCGGCCAGGCATCGCGCAGGGAACAGGCCTCGGCGGTGCAGCCCGGCGTGTTGTCTTTAGGGTAAAAGTAAACGAGAAACGGCTTCCCGGCTAGATCCGCCGTCGATCGGGGGAAGCCGTCGGCATCAGAATAGGAAAATTGGGGCGCCACGGCCCCGACGGGCAATAAATCCTCAACTTTCATAGTGGTAGCTTAGCCTCATTCAACGACTAAGTCCACCCCACTTGCCTGAATGAATCACCCTGCTTTACGGTGCCGGTATCGACCCCGGTGGCGCCAAGATTCTTACCTCAGGCCCCGGAGTCGCCGCACCCGCCGAATGGGTTACCGCCCGGCACCGCACGGCACAGTAGAACCGCTACGCCTCGAGTCGATCGTGGCGGAAGTTGTCGGAAGGGGGGGCGCGGCACTCCGTGGCAGGTGCTACACTCAAGGCCGCCACCGGCCGACCCTGGTTGCTGAGGCCGTCAGGACTTTTTTCGCCAGACGGAAACCTCCATCAGGTCGATCTGGTAGTGGCTGGCATGGTGCCGCAACAGGCGCGGGATGGTGGTCTCGGAGGGCAACAGCTCGAAGTTTGCTGCCAAGATCGCCTCGAGGCCGTCCCGCGTGGTGACGTTTTCTCCGGAGGCATCCTTGTAGCCGCCCAACCACTCTTCAACCGGACTGTGGGCGCGGTTCCAGTCGTTGCTACAGGCGATGATGAGCATCCCCCATGGCAGCAGCCGCTGGTGAACGTCGCGGAGGAAGTTTCCGGGCGCGTAGCTTCGCTCCAGGACGCCGTCGAGCAGGATCAAGTCGAAGCCCGTGTAGAGATCCTTGAGGTTGGCCAGGTCACCTTGCAGGAAAGTCACCTTGCTGCGATAATCATCGAGACCAAAGTTGCTCAAGCGCGCCTGGCGAAACTCGACGATCGCGCCCTCTTTGGGCATTTCCCACTGCGTGTAACCTTTTTCGATCATTTCGACCCCGATGCGGAGGTGGCGGGTCGAGGCGTCGATTCCGGTTACTGTAGAGAAACCAGCGGCCAGCTCGAAGGCCGTGCGCCCAGTCTTGCACCCCAGGTGCAGTGCCCGGCGGCGGCTGGATTTTGCGGTGAGCGTCAGGCAGTGCTGGGCAATACGCTCGGCGTAATTTTCAAAACCCAGGGCTTCGGGGCCATAGTGTGCCTCGCACCACGGCACGACCTCGGGGTCGGTTTCGTAGCGATCATCCACGATGACCACCGGTTCCGCACTCTCGACGTAGCGAAAGCCCGCGTGTTGGTAGAAATGGCGCCGGAAGGCGTAGCGGGCATCACGGGTCGCCTCATTGCCGGTGGAAATCCACGAGCCGCCCTTGATAAGGTTGTGCTTGGTG
>DAIQNO010000068.1:4457-9631 GCA_036788355.1 Opitutales bacterium
CGTAGAGCGGGTGGACTTGGAAGCCGGGCAGGGCGGCAATCGGCGTCTCGGTGTGGTGCCAGACGTTGCCGATGAGGTCGTAGAACTGGCCGCCAAAACAGAATCGGTCGACCGGCACCGGGGAGGTTGCAACTTCCAGGTTGAGGTTCCCTGGCGCGTCTTGCCAGGCCGGAATGTCAGGCGTGGCCGTCACGTCCAGCAGCCGATACCATTCTGCCTCGGTCGGCAGGCGGATTGGGCGTCCGGTGGTGGCAGACTTCCAGCTGCAGAAGGCCTTAGCCTCAAGGTAGTTGGTCTCCACTGGCCACGACCAGGGCATCGGGATTTCGCGCAGCAGGGTGCGGAGCTGGTAATCGCCCTGCGGCGATTTCCGCCAGAATCTGGGCATTCCGCGGGCGTCAAATTGCGCCCACCGCCAACCTTCCGGCGTCCACCAAGCCTCATGCTGGTAGCCGCCCGCCTCGATAAACTCCAGGAACTCGCGGTTGGAAACGAGGTAGCGGGACGCGGCGAAGTCAGAGACCTCTGAACTGGCGAAGCCATACTCGCAATCCCAGCCATACAACGGGCTTTCCATCGAGCGGCCGACGGTCACTGAGCCTCCGGCGACCAGAACCAGCTCGTTACTCGGGGCTGCGTGGTACTCGACGTCGAGAGCCCAGGCTGGGTCATTTTGGTCGAGCATTTCCAAGGGGAGCTGGCGGATCAGCACGCTGGAGGTTTCCAGGTGAATGCGCTCATGCTCGATGCCCATCAAGATCACCCAGAAAGGGCTTACCCAGGAGATCGGCAGGGTCAGCGGGGCGGTGCAGATGAGATCATCGATGGCTGATCTGGCGCGATCGCGATAAGCCTTGATTTCACAGTGATCAGGCCAGTCGTAATGGGCAGCATTGAGGTCGTCCCAACTCATCTCATCCACACCGATCGCGCACAGTCTTTCGAGCTTCGGGTCGATCCGGGCTTTCAGAAACTTCCCGAGGACCAGCTTGTTGATAAAAAACACCGCGGTGTGCCCGTAATAGAAAGCCAGAGGGTGCCGCAACGGGTCGGCCCTGGTAGTAAAGGCCTCCTGACCCTTCAGCGGCGTGAAGAGGCGCTCGTAAACATCGAAAGTTTGGTGGAAATAGGCCCGGATTTCGGCACGTTTCGCCTCGGGGTCAGTTCCCGTCAGCAGAACGGGCCTGGGGGTCGGCAGACCATTCCGGGAGCGGATTAAAGGCTGAGGAGGTAGCGAGACTGGGGAGCTTAGCATGACAAGCTAAGGTCGTAGGGTTATCGGAGATGGCAAGCCAGCATCGGAAAAAGTCGCCGACTTTTTGCACCATTGAAGGGTTTTCGGGAATGTTTCTGGGCTCCAGGCGCAGAGTGCGGGCAGGAACGAGAAACCTCGCTTTCCGAGCCGTATAGAGATTGCCGTGATGCTCACCTAGTCGTTGAAGCCTCGCCCTCCTTTCAGTGCCGTTCAGTGCCTTTCGGTGATGATCGAGCCACTTGACGCAAGAAAGTTGGTCGACCGAGCGACGTCAGTTCAGACGACGTTCCTTCCGCCGAAAACCGGTGCCCATCGGGATCTCGGCGAAAAGGGCGCATTTTTTATCGACACAACAACGCATCCGGATAAGTTGATGGGAATGTGTAACCTCCATGAAAACAATGCGGTCGGAATCTCTGACCCGGCGGGCCGGGCCGCAGGCACTGGCGTTGGGAAATCGTCCCACGGGCGGGCACCCTTAACGGCCAAGGGGCAGCGGCTGGCCCGGTTGATCGAGTCCAGGATCGTCTTTCTGGATGGGGCCATGGGGACGATGGTGCAGCAACAGCGGCTTTCGGAACAGGATTACCGCGGGGAGCGCTTTGCGGGCTGGTCCGCCTCCGACCTTAAGGGCAATAATGACCTGCTGGTGTTGACGAAACCGTCCGTGATCGAGGGCATCCACCGCGGTTTTCTGGAGGCGGGGGCCGACATTATTGAAACCAACACCTTTAACAGCACGACGATTTCCCAGGCTGATTATGGGTTGGAAGACGTCGTCGATGAACTCAACCTCGCGGCGGCGCAACTGGCCCGGCGGATGGCCGACGAAGCAGAGGCGGCTGGACTCGGCGAAAAGTGGGTGGCGGGTGCCATCGGGCCGCTCAACCGCACCCTCTCGATGAGTCGCGATGTCAACGATCCGGGCAAGCGGGAGGTGACTTTTGACCAGGTTGTCGCGGCCTACCTCCAGCAGGTGCGGGCCTTGGTAAAAGGAGGCGTCGATGTGCTCCTGATTGAGACGATTTTCGACACGCTGAACGCCAAAGCGGCCATCTTTGCCGTCGAGAGCTTCCTTGAAGATCGCGAGGAGCGGCTTCCGGTGATGATCAGTGGCACCATCACCGACCAGTCTGGCCGGACGCTCTCGGGGCAGACCACAGAGGCTTTCTGGAACAGTATCCGCCATGCCCGGCCGCTCTCGGTGGGGATGAATTGCGCCCTGGGAGCCGACCTGATGCGGCCGTATATCGAAGAGCTGGCTCGCCTGTGCGATTGTGCGGTCTCCTGCTACCCGAACGCGGGTCTGCCGGACCCGCTTTCACCGACGGGCTTTCCCGAGGGGCCGGCGGACACCGCAGGCTCACTGGAGAGCTTCGCTCGGGACGGCCTCTTGAACATTGTCGGCGGCTGTTGCGGCACCACCCCGGCCCACATTGCCAAAATTCGCGAGGTGCTGAGTGCCTATCCACCGCGCCGACCGGCTCAGCCCAGGCCAGCACTTCGCCTGAGCGGACTAGAGCCGCTGGTGCTGGCGTAAACAGTGGCCATGGCCCTGCGGCGGTTTAGCGTTGCCACGGCCTCGCCTTTCTGAATGGTCAAGCGGGAAATCGCTCCGCCGTTGTGAATGCTCCGCCCCTCAAAAACTTCTCTGGCCAGCACTTTGAGATCCCCTCAGTGCTGGAAGCGGTAGGGCCGGTTCGAGAGGCTTTTTGTGTATTTCTCTATGAGTGCGGGCTAAGCCCGGAGACCGTCGGCCCGTGGGAGCTGCTGTTTAGCGAAGCGGTCGTCAACGCCATCGAGCATGGTAACGGCAACGACCCGACGAAGCGGCTC
Source organism: Opitutales bacterium (assembly GCA_036788355.1). Lineage (GTDB taxonomy): Bacteria > Verrucomicrobiota > Verrucomicrobiia > Opitutales > Cerasicoccaceae > DAIQNO01. The sequence goes on from DAIQNO010000068.1 coordinate 7,549, forward strand.
CAGGGCTGCTGGTGGGCCTCGGAAGGGCAGGTTTGCCTGGAAGTGGCCGATGAGGGCTGCGGCCCGCCCCGCGAAAAGGTCAGCCACCCGCAGTTACCAGAGGATGCGCTGGATGAAGGTGGACGCGGCCTTTTTCTGATGGCGACCTTGGCCGACCGCTGGGAGCACTGGCGGTCCACCGACGGCTATCGAGCCCGGCTGATCCGCTTTCACCCCGAGCTGAGTGCGCTGACGGCCAGCCAGGATGACGTGCTGAATCAGACCATGGAGGAGCTTTCGACCTGCTTCGAGAGCCTCGCAGCTTTTTACCGCCTCGGCGAGGGGCTGGTGCATGCCGAAAATGTTTCCAGGTTCATCAACCGCGCTTTTCAAGACCTGGCGACCGTGGCGAGGCACGACTTTCTGCAACTGACCTTTACGCAGGATTTCCAGCCGGCCCTGGTGGGTGACCTGGCGACGGCCCCCCATGTTTCCCAGAACCCACTCTCGGAGCGGCAGAAACGGGTGGTGACCAAGGCCGATGAGCTGGTCTGGGAAAGTGCCGAGGAGGTCGCCGACGATCCCTTGCTCGGCACCTTTTCTTGCGGCATCTGCTCACCGGTGCAGGCTGGCGGCGTCCGTCAGGGGTTGTTGACGGTGGCCCGATTCAGCAATGAGCCGTATTTTAACGCCGGAGAGCTGAACACCATCCGGACTTTCGCCGATTTGATCGGCATCGCGGTCGTCAGCGCCAACAACACCTTGGCGCGGAGCCGTGAGGCGCGGGCCCTGCGCGAGCTGGAAATTGCCTCCGAGATGCAGGCCAGTCTGCTGCCCCTGCCCACCCTCTGCGCGGGTGAAGGCTGGCAGATTTTCGCCCGTCGAGAGGGTGCGCGCGAGGTGGCTGGTGACCACCTCGAGGTGGCCTTGCTAGACAGCGGCCAGCTTTACCTGGTGTGCATCGACGTGATGGGCAAGGGAGTCGCGGCCGCTTTTCTCGCCGCGATCTTTCGCACTGCCTTCCACCTTAGCATCAAGTATGCCCGGACGCTGCCCGATTTGGCCGATAAGCTCAACCGGGTGCTGATTCAGCAGATGGGTGAGTTGACGATGTTTGCGACGTGCTCGATCGCACGGATCAGCCCCGACCTCGACGAAGTCGAGGTGCTAAACGCCGGGCATTGCCCGGTGGTGATCGGGCGGGTCGACGGCAGCTTGGTGGAGGTTCAACCTTCCGGGCCGCCTCTGGGTCTTTTTTCGGAAGTGACCTATGAGGTGGAACGGTTGCCCCTGGCGGCTGGGGATGTCCTGCTGATGGTTACCGATGGCCTGTATGAGTGGGAGAACGGCCCTGACATCTGGGGATGGGAGGCGTTTCTCGACTTCTTCCGTCACCATCGACGTCTCTCGGCGGAGCGTTTCTGGAGTCTCCTCTGCGCCGAGATGGATAGCCAGTGCGGTGAGGGCGCTGAGGCCAGTGACGACCGGACGCTCCTATACTGGCGCCGGACGCGCTAACCAACCAGAAGGCTACCTGCCAATTACTTCAGTCCGACGCTGGCAATTTCAGACGACCCCTCACTTTCTCGACCCGTTGCCAATTTCTGCCCCTGCCTTACCATGACCAAGATTTTGATCGCCGATGACGACCCCGTGATGGTTAAGCTCTTTGAGTTCAACTTGAAGCGCAACGGCTTCGAGCTAGTGCTCTGCCGGGAGGGGCACTCCGTCGTTCCTCAGGCCCGCAGCGCGGCGCCGCAGTTGGTTATTTTCGATTACATGCTGCCGGGGCGCTCCGGATTGCAGCTCATCCAGGATTTCCGACAGAGTGAAGACCTCCGGCACCTGCCGATCATCGTTGTCACAGGTCAGGGAAAAGGCAGCACGCGACAGGATCTGCTCGATGCCGGGGCGGATGAAGTCTTTACCAAGCCGTTTTCCCCGACGGTGCTCCTGGCGCGGATCCGCGACCTCCTCGGCACCCCCTGAGCCGGCTAAGCCTGGGGGAAGAGGTAGAGTGATGCCGGAAAGCCGAGCGATCGATGCGGGAAAGCCGACTTGGAGGATGCCGGAAAGCCGACTCGGAACGATGCCGGAGGGCCTA
>DAIQNO010000069.1:0-9579 GCA_036788355.1 Opitutales bacterium
GGCATTCACCACTTGATTGGGGGTCCGGTTCCGCTATGGATGACGTCGGTGGGGACAGTGGCTAGTGTGATGATGGTGATTCCGGTGGTGGTAACGGCGATCAATCATCACATGACTGCTGCCGGAAACGTTCGTGCAGTCTGGGCGAGCCCAACTTTGCGTTTCATCGTTTTCGGGGGTCTGAATTATACCTTAACTAGTCTTCTAGGTTCTGCGATGGCCCTCCGAGAGGTCAACCTTATCACTCACTTCACGCAATTCACCGTGGGTCACGCGCACCACGGGGCCTATGCATTCTTTACGGCGGTGATGTTCGGCGGTGTTTATTTTATGATGCCTCGGCTCTTAAATCGTGAGTGGCCATCGGCTGCATTGATCAAGATTCACTTCTGGAGCGTTTTCTGGGGGATGGCGATCATGCTTACCGCACTTCACGTTGGGGGATGGATTCAGGGGATGCAACTTAATGATCCTTCGGTGCCTTTCGTTTCGACCGATCCTGAGGTGACCACCATTTTGGGGACATTAAAGCCCTACCTCTTCGCACGGTCGATTTCGGGGGTGCTCTTGACCGTCGGGCATGTAGTGTTTGCCGTGAATTTCTTTTGGATGTTGGTTGGTGGTCGGCGGACTCAGCGCGATGGCTCGCCAACACTCCTCGCACCTGAATATTTAGAAAGGAGGGCTTAGTCACTATGAAGAGTCTCCCGGCATTATTTTTCGGTATTTTCTTGACCATGGCCATCTCTTGGATGGGGCTGGTTTTGGCTGGGCAGTTAACCTTTGGCGATTTGGAGCCAATTTCGGTCGTAGAGGGTGAGCTTCCAAATCCTCGCTCTTTTTCCGGTCTGGCTGAGGAAGGAGCTCGAGTTTACGCGGATTTAGGTTGTTTATATTGCCACTCCCAGCAGACCCGCGGGCCTGGTTATGGGGTTGATGATTTGCGTGGATGGGGTGAGCGGCAATCGGTGCCCCGTGATTACATTTTCCAGGAGCGGGTGATGCTCGGAACGAGTAGGACGGGCCCGGATTTGATGTCGGTAGGTCAACGAAAGACTAACGATTGGCAGCATTTACACCTTTTCCGACCGATCATCACTTCGCCAGGGTCATTGATGCCTCCGTTCCGTTACCTTTATGAGCTTCGGGAAATTGTGGGAGAAGGCTCTGTTGATGCGGTGCAGATTCCTGAAACCTTTCCGGAGGATCGACCTCCAGAGGGTTATGAATGGGTGCCAACCAAGCGGGCCACGGCGTTAGTGGCCTATTTACAAAGTCTCCGGCTCGATTATGATCTACCGGAATCTTCTCGCCCCGAATAGGTTTAGCTTTGGTGTCTCTAGATTATGAACAAAGAGCCGAATAATCCGGATTCTGCGGTTGGTGCCCATTCTTCTAAGGGTTCTTTGGAGGGCGTTACATCCAATCGTCCAGAGATGGAGCTAGGGCGGTTTGAGGACACGTCGTTACAGGCTGCTCATGCGCAGTTGATGCGGGAGAAGGCCGAGCCGATTGAGCTGTATAAGCCGATTCCGATGACCCTGATGTGGATTATCTTTGTGCTCTTTGCTTGGGCGGGCTACTACCTTAGTGAGAACTCAGGGCAATGGCGTTCGGATGTTTTTGACCCGCACTGGACGCCCTCGGGAGCAGCGGCGACGGTCGATGAGGTTGACTACTACTCAATGGCTTGGCAGATGGATCGCGGGAAAAACCTCTATAGCAATAATTGTGCGACTTGCCACCAAGCGTCGGGATTGGGTCTGACCGGGGTTTATCCGCCGCTCGCGGGGGCAGAGTGGGTTAATAGTGAGTCAGAGCTGCTACTGAAGATTCTGCTTCGGGGCTTGCAGGGTAATTTGACGGTCTTGGGGAACACCTATAACGGGGCGATGCCTTCCTATGGTGAAAACGGAGGCAAGTGGCGGGACCGTGATATTGCTGCGGTGGCGACCTATGTCCGCAACTCCTTTGGCAATAGTTCTACCCCGATTACGGAAGAGATCATGCTGGCTACCAGGGCCGCCGTAGCGGCCAAGACCGATGCCTACTCGGAGGCCGAACTTTTAGCGCTCCATCAGCTAGTGACTGGAAATTGAGATGGATCGATTTCCGTGAGAATCTCTTTGAAGCTTGAATACGCTTGTCGCGTTCTGATTCGCCTCGCTGCTGATCACGAGACCACCCGGTTGGCTCATCTTGAGGATTTAGCATCTAGCGAGGAAGTGCCTGCCAATTATCTGGTGCAGATTTTGAATGATTTGCGTGGGCATGGGTTGGTGACGAGCAAGCGGGGTAAGCTCGGTGGTTATTCATTGAAGTTGCCGCCGACCGAGATTACCCTAAGGGATGTGGTGATGGCGGTGGAGCCGGATTTGTTGGCGGTTCGCTCAGTTTCCGGTGGTTCGAGCGGGGAGCAGGTTTTAGCTGCGTGGAAACGGGTTTCGGAGACTCTCGATGATGCTTTGCAGCGACAGACCGTCGCGGCAATGGCGGTGGGCGACGCCTCCGCAATGTATTACATTTAGCGCGACCAGTGTTTTGGCTGGTGGCGGGCAGGGTGTTGCGGGACGCTGATAATGGTGGGCGATCGGGATGAGCTTTTTCGCACGGGCCGCCCAGGGGCTTTTCAGGGGGGGCGTTTCACGTTCAATGAGGCGGTGGTGCGGGTTTTTCCGGATATGGTTTCGCGGAGCGTTCCGGGCTATGGGGCGCACCTGGGGTTGCTGGGGCTGCTCGGGAGTCATTATGCCCCGCCGGGCTCGCGCATCTACGACCTCGGTTGTTCCTGGGGTGCGGCTGGCCTAGCGGTGGCCGCGCAGTCTGGCGGCCGGGCGCTGGAGATCGTGGGGGTGGACGCCTCGGCGGGGATGCTGCACCGGGCGGCGGAAGCGGTCGCCGCGTGGGAGGCGCAGGAGGCGGCGGCGATTCCCGGCGCGGGGCCTGGTTCTCCGGGGCCGTCGGGCGTGGCGTGGCGGTGGATCGAGGCGGATGTGGCAACGGTGCCGCTGGAGCCGTGTTCGGTGGTGATTTTGAACTACACGCTGCAATTTCTGCCGGTTGAGCAGCGGGCACCCTTGCTGAACCGGGTGGCGGAGGCATTGCTGCCGGGCGGGGTGATTCTGTTGGCAGAGAAGACGGTGGAGGCCGATGCGGAGGCGCAAGCGGAGCAGGCGGAGTTGCTGCGAGCGTTTAAGCAGGCGCAGGGCTACCGCGACGAGGAGATTGCGGGCAAGGAGGCGGCTCTGGCGGGCGTGCTGGTTCCGGAGACGGTGGCCCAGCATCGGGAACGACTGACGGCGGCGGGGCTGCGCCCGGTGTGGGAGTGGGCACGCGGCCTCGGCTTCGTAAGCCTGGCAGCCCGAAAGCCGCAATAAGCCTGGGGTGAGGTGGATCGAGCGGCCAGACGAGGGCAGCCGGTTTAGCGCAGCTCGCGACCGGTGGCGACGTCGATGATTTTGAAGTTTTCGACGTGGAATTGCGGGTCGGCGCGGAAGGAGAGGTGGCAGTGGTAGGCCTGCTCGATGTCGATGAGGTGCTGCTCATCTTCGCGGCGGAGGCGTTCCAGGTTGTTGGGGTTCAGCAGGACGCGCAGGTGCAGGTCGGCACCCCGGTCGGCCTTGGTGGCCTGGGCGTGGCGGATGACGGAGACCAGGCGGCGCTGGATCTCGACGGACATGCTGCGGGGGCTCTTGATGACGCCCTTGCCGCTGCAGTAGGGGCAGGGGTCGTAGATGCCGCTGGAGTGGCTCTCGGCGTGGCGCTGGCGGGTCATCTGCATCACGCCGAGGGGCGAGATGGGCAGGATGTGGTGCTTGGCGCGGTCTTCGAACATTTCCCGGCGCATCAGGTCGTAAACCCGCTTGCGATCCTTGGGGTTCTTCATGTCGATGAAGTCAAGGATCAGCAGGCCGCCGATGTTGCGGAGGCGGATTTGGCGAGCGGCCTCTTTCGCGGCTTCCAGGTTCACCTGCACGATAAAGTTGCCGTCGCGACCGCCGCCAGCGTTCTTGTGCGAGCCGGTGTTGACGTCGATGGCCACCAGGGCCTCGGTTTCCTCGATGACGATCTCCCCGCCCGAGGGTAGCGGCACTTTACGCTGGTAGGTCTGCTCGATCTGACGCTCGATGTTGTAGCGCTCGAAGATCGGGATGTCGTCGCGGTAAAGCTGGATTTTGGCGCGGGCGTTTTTCGAGATTTCGCCGACCAGCCGCACCATATCTTCAAAGCGCTCGGCATTGTCGATCAAGACGCGGTCGATTTTTTCGGTCAGGAAGTCGCGGATGGTGCGCTCCGTGATGTCGGGCTCTTGATAGAGCATCCGGGGCTTGCCGCGCTCGTTCATGGCGGCCTCGATGGCGCGCCACTTTTTGAGGAGGATGGCCAGGTCGCGGATAAAGTAGCGGAGTTTCTTACCCTCGCCCGCGGTGCGGATGATAACGCCCATGCCGTCCGGGATGGTCAGCGTGCGGAGGATGCTCTTGAGGCGCTCGCGCTCCTCGCGATCTTCGATCTTGCGGGAGATGCCGCACTGGCCGCTGTAAGGCATCAGCACCAGGAATCGGCCCGCGAGGGAGAGGTTGGTGGTGGTGCGGGGCCCCTTGGTGCCGATCGGCCCCTTGGTGATCTGCACCACAATGTCTGTCCCAACTGGAAAGGCTTGCGGGATGCTCTTTTGGGGGACTTTCAGGGCACGCTTTTTCCGCTGCTCTTCCGTAGCGGTATCGCGGACAATCTCGATCGAGGCGTCGTCGTTGGCCGTCGGGTGGATGTCCCAGTAGTGCAAAAAGGCGTTTTTGGGCTGGCCGATGTCAACAAAGGCCGCCTTCAGGCCGTTTTCAAGGTTCTGAATGCGCCCCTTGAAGATGGCGCCGACGAAGTTCTGCTCTCCTTCGCGCTCGACCTCAAATTTTTCCAACACGCCATCGACGAGCAGCGCCACCCGAGTCTCCAGCGGCTCGGCGTTGATAATCAACTCCCGGTAAGGCTCTTCTGCAGCCTTACCCGCAAAGGCGCGGGCGATTTTCTGCAAGATGGGCCGCTGTTTCGAGCGTTGGCGGGCCTCTTCGCGCAGTTGCTTATCGTCCAGGCGGATCGGGTCACCCTCTTCCGGGGCAGACTTGAGGTCGGCATGGTCCTCCCCGCTCGGGCGGCTAACGCGAGTCGGGGCAGGTCGGGACTTGAGTTCGGAGGCTGCGCCGCTGCGGGCTGCCAAGGTATCGTCGTCAAAATCGTCGTCAGAATAGGGGGCTGAGGCGGAGTGATGAGAGCGGGAATTCATTCGGTGGTGTTGGGTGGTTGGCTGCCGGAGGTTCCGAGAGGTCAAGCGTGCGATCAGACGGCAAGCGATCCAGGTTTCCCTGGCGGCGATTAGGCAACCGGTGCGGTGCTCTCGCGTCGGTGGCGATAGACACTCTGCACTAGCCCTTGCAGGATACAGCAGCTCAACACAAAGGAACCTCCGTAGCTAAGAAAAGGTAACGGGAGGCCAGTGATCGGCATTAAGCCGATCGTCATGCCGATGTTGACAAAAATGTGGATGAAAAAGATCACACTGACCCCTACGGCGAGGTAGAGACCCAGGGCGTCGCCAGCGAGGCCAGCGATCCGCAGGCCGTTGGCCAGCAAAACAAGGTAAAGACCTACCACCAAAGCCGCCCCAAGGAAACCAGATTCTTCGGCCAAGACGGAAAAAATAAAATCGTTCGGTGCCACGGTGCGCGGCAGGTAGCCCAAGGCCGCCTGCGTGCCTTCCCCGATGCCCTTTCCGGCCAGTCCCCCGCCCGCCACGGCCAACAGCGACTGCTTCAGGTTCCAACCGTCGGCAATGCCCCGCGGGTCGATCACCTGCGGCGCCGCAAAGGTCAGGATGCGGTTGCGCTGGTAATCCCGCAACGGCACCCAACTTCGGCCCTCGTAGGCCCCCTTGTCCGCGTGAAACGAAAGCCCCTCCCGCGCCATGAAATCTTTATATTGGACGATATCCCAGGCAACCACAGCGACCAGGGCGGCCACGCCGACCGCCGTCACCGTAAACCACCGCTGGGGCAGTCCAGCCACATACAGGAGGGCGATCACCAGGGGCGGCAGCACCAGCGCCGTGCCCAGATCAGGCTGCAAGAAAATCAGCAGCAGCGGCACCGCCACCGTGATCCCGACCTTCAACAGCAGGGCCATCCGCCCGCGAAACGAAGAAATCTGCCCGTGGACCAGCCAGCCACTGACCAGCAGCAACGTGCCGATCTTGGCCACCTCCGACGGCTGGAACCGCAACACGCCCAAGTCCAGCCACCGCGTCGCCCCAAAGCGCGTCGTGACCAACGGCAGATCGATATCCGGTAACCCCGGCACGCGATAGAGCAGCGATTGCACCGCCAGCGGCAGCAACAACAGCAGGCTCAACCCGTAAATCCACCGCGCCAATTCCAGGTAAATCCGATAATGCACCAGCGAAACAACGCTGTAAACCACTCCACCCAGCCCCAGCCAGACGATCTGCTGCCGCCATCCACTCCCGCCGTGATAGCTCTCCGCCGACCGGATAAACACCACACTCAGCACGCCCAGCACCGCGATACACGCCGGCGACACCCAATCCATCTGTCGCAAGTTCACGGAACCCGAAGTCTCGACAAAACGCCACCACGGATGCTCCGCCACCGCACGCACCACCCGCTCCCGCCACGACAGCGGCCACGGAGCACTCGGCGGAACCAACTCAGACATCACCCCTCCCGACCCCCAACCCAACCCAAAGTGCCAACCCCGACTCAAAAACACCAACCCCCAATCCCCCCAAAAATCCGCCCCCGTAGCAGGAGAGGAGTTGAAGAAATCTGTCGAAGAAAAAGGGCAACGAGACTAGCCATAGGACCTCGACGACTCGGCAGCAATATGCGCTGCGAAAACCGTCACAAAGCTCTTCAAACTGGACAACGGCGACATGTCACAAAAATCACCTGTTTCCCCTGCGCTTCGGCTCGACGCCATCACACACGCAGAGGTGTAGAGGTGCTCGCTCATCAACTTCTTGCACAGTAAGTCATACCGATCGAGATAGGATGTATGCTGGAACTCATCCAATACGCTGAAGTGGGATGAACTGGCGCGGACGCGCGAACGCGATCCAGGTGCGTCCTCCACCAACATCAGCCAACCAACGAAGGGCCGAGGATGATCGCCAAACGCACCCTCCCGATATGCAACCCAAAAGTCGTGAGCCGTGCCGATCGCTTCCTCGCTTCGATTGTTGAAGTTGTTTCCGAATGACGGCCCTACTTGGCTTTTCAACTCAATAGCTGCTACCAGCTGCCCCCCATGCACAACGAGGATATCCCAAACCTTCGTGGGCCGAAAATAACCCGGCAGCGTCACCACTGCCCGGTCAACGTGGACTTTTGCGTTTGGAAGTCCGTTAGCCAGGGTAACGTCTTTGAACAATGAAATAAAACCGTTCATATTCTTACCCACCGTCACACCTGAGCGCTCGCCTTGATCTAATTTCCCTCCAAGCAACTGCCTCTCTCGGGCCAACTTACGGTTTCCCCAAAAAAACCGGACGGCTTGATGAGCTTTCAAATCGTAGTTTGCCAATTCTAATGCCATAGCGCGATTACCCAATATCCGCAAGCACTTTGCGCTCTCGATCACTTAAGTTATAAACTACCGTCACTAAATCATTACAGGTCTTAAGGTCTCGGGAAATGGCAGCTTCACTGAGCTGAACCCGCAATCCGTGGGACACTGTTTCCCACCTCGGCAGACGGAGCCTACGCAGATATTGAGCCTGAAAACGCAGATAGCCGCCGCGCATCTCCGTTGAATAGGTAGATACAAAGAGCCGCGTCACGTTGGAAAGTAAAACAGCCTGAAGGGCCCTTATCTCCCATAACTCAGACGTGACGTAATAGAGATTATGGTGAGGATAAAGCTCACCGTGCTCATAGACAATATGATTCTGCCCTTTTATATCCGGTATAAGTAACTTTGGCCGTATAGCTAATCGAGGCCAAATCCGATCAATTGTTCGATACCATCGCTCAGGCGCTTTCAAGGCACAATGACGGCGGGCAATGATTGCCCGTCTTTTGTCGAGGTATGCCCGGAGTCTTGGGTATTGCCCCAGGTCTACCAACTTCCCATCGTCCGCAAAGGGGTTGATGACACCCAAACCAAGCCAACAGACTTCGCCGCTGGAAATGTCCCTAGTAGTTACCAGACGTAGCTTTCGGTCAGATTCGACATCCAGTGCCTCAAATGGTGCGATAAAGCACTGATCCGATCCTGTGGCCACCCCGATTCCGATTTCGCATCCTGAATCTTCAATGCTAGGGTAATCAGCTTCGATCCTTCGCAAAAGATCTATCTTGGCGTTCGACTCAAGAATCCATGGGGCTGCCCCCTTCTGCTGCACAAATGCACGTTTGAAAAGGCCCTTTTCTGCGCTTTGCTCTGAATTCTTCAATTCATTCAAAATCTCCTCAAATGCCGCCTTCGAAACATCAGGCCGCGAAATCGTCAAGGTCTGCTTATCGCTTAACCGGTTAAATATCGTTATCGCCGGATAGGCCGTTACTGACTCGGTAAAAGCGTCGGTTCCAACCATGTCCACATAGACGGCGAGATGAAAGCGCGGGGATATAAAGGCTCGAAGCGGTCCCCCGTAACGGTTTTTCATCCATCGGTCTGAGCAGATGAATCCCAACGCACCCGTGGCATTCAATAAGGATAGTGAACACTCAAAAAAAGGAATGTATAAGTCCGCCCGGTCATACAAAGTGGAATAGCGAGACCGGTATTCCGCTAACAGTGGTGATGGGATAAGCTCCTGTCTGACATAGGGGGGGTTGCCCACCACAAAGTCGAAATCTGGCTTCAAGGGCTCCAGCAAAAAATCACCTTGGGTGAGCCAAACTTCAGCAATTTGCACTGCCAGTTCTCGAGGAACAAACAAGGAAAGTTTTTGCTCAACACGTCTTCTCGTCTGCAAAAAAGTATCCCGGTGTAGTTCGACGCCTTGTATACATCGATTGAGTGACTCAAAAGACAGGCTAACACCTCTGCGCTGCATTGATTCGATTAAGCGGTCGATCACTGCCAAGAGAAAATCCCCACCTCCAAATGAGGGCTCCAGAACGCGAAACTCTTCAAGATGCCGGCCAGCATGGTATCCCAGTAAATCTAGTATAAAACAGACGACCTCGGGTTTCGTGTAAACTGAGCCGTGTAGCTCCGATTTAGGGATTTCTGCGAGCTGCTCAACTGCCTCTGCGACCTCTGCCCCGATCGGACTAGCAAAGACTGCATCCTCATCAAAAAGTAAAGTCTGTTTAGCGTCTGGCAAAGCGGGTGTTTCTGTTTATTGGCCTGATTCTAAGCCCTACCAGGACGACGGCGTCAACAGCTCTTTGACTGGACTCTCGGTTCACTATGAGAATGCCCCCGCTGGGAGTCGCAACAAAATCAAGCATCCGATCGATAACCGTTCAGGTTTTCTGATTTTTCCCGTTGCGGGGGCGGGGTGGGGGCGGTGGAGTGGCGGAGATGTTCAAGCGGATTTTGCCATCGCTGTTGTCTTTC
>DAIQNO010000070.1:0-9571 GCA_036788355.1 Opitutales bacterium
TTCGGGCATGAACGCTGAGACTTTTTTGGGAAAAAATGTCACCACGGTTCCCTACCGGGTAACTGGTTGAGGGTCAGGGTTTTGGAAAAAGTTTGGCTCTGGAGCAACCGGAGTGATGCGAGGTCTGGCCTGAGGAGCGATTTTTTGGTAGAGTCCAGGCATGATGATTTTACTCACCCGCTTCTGTTTCGCCTCTGCTGCGTCAGTGCCCCACTGCGGCCCGTGGCAGCGGGGAGTCGGTGGGGGAGGCTGGGGGCTTGACGTGAGGGGGTTCCTCCGTTGCGATCGACCTTGGCAGGGGCCGTGGTCGGTTTCTGTCGCCAGTCTGCGCTGCTCACTCCTAAACTGAATCTACCATGGCCCTTTCCCGATCCTCCAACTCCTCGTCCTCGGTGCCCTCTTCGGCATCCTCCCCCGCAGCTTCGGCATCGCCTGCGGTTTCGGCGGCATCCTCTTCCGCGTCGGTGGTGAAATCGAGCCCAACCGGAAACGCGGCCCCGACAACAGCCCCTGCCGTGGTCGGGGGTGCCTCCACCTCGGGCCAGCCGACGCCCGGGTGCAGTGCCTTCAAGTTCAACATCTGCGAGTCGGTGGCGGACGTAAAGCAGTCGATCCTCAACCACCTGACCTACAGCCTGGCTCGGGATACGCGGACGGCCAAGAATCGTGACTGGTGGTTGGCGACCTGCTACGCGGTGCGCGATCGGATCTTGCACCAGATGATGGAGACCCAGGGCCGCCATTACGAGGCCAACACCCGTCGGGCCTACTACCTGTCGTTGGAATACTTGATGGGGCGCCTGATGATCAACAACATGGTCAGCGCGGGGCTTTACGACACGGTAAAAGCCGCCCTGGAGGAGCTGAACCTGGATGCCGCGCAGGTTTTTGATGAGGAATATGACATGGGCTTGGGCAATGGCGGTCTGGGTCGCCTGGCGGCCTGCTTCCTGGATTCCCTGGCGACGCTGAACCTGCCCGCGGTGGGTTACGGGATCAACTACGAGTTTGGCATCTTCAAGCAGGACTTTGAGGATGGTCGGCAGGTGGAACACCCCGACGCCTGGCGCCAGTCTGGGACGCCCTGGTATCTCCAGCGCCCGGAATACGCGCAGACCATCCCGCTTTACGGCCACGTGGAGCACCGTCGCGATGATCGCGGCGACTACCGCCCGCACTGGGTTGGCTGCAAGGAGATCGTGGGCTTGCCCTCGGACGTGCCGATCGTCGGTTACGGGGCCGGGACGGTCAACTTCCTGCGCCTGTGGGAGAGCCGCGCTGGTAAAGACTTTGACTTGACGGTTTTCAACCAAGGGGGCTACGCGGAGGCCGTCCGCGAGAAGGCGGAGAGTGAAACGGTCTCTAAAGTGCTCTATCCCAACGACAAGACGGAGTTGGGCAAGGAACTGCGGCTGATTCAGCAGTATTTCTTCGTCGCCTGCTCTTTAAAGGACATTATCCGCCGCTTCCGGGCCAACAACCAGGACTGGGCGGTGTTTCCGGAGAAGGTGACGGTGCAGCTCAACGACACGCACCCGTCCATTGCGGTGGCCGAGCTGATGCGGATTCTGGTGGATGAGGAGTCGATGGGCTGGGATGAAGCCTGGGCGATCTGCGGCCAGGTCTTTGCCTACACCAACCACACGCTCTTGCCCGAGGCCCTCGAAAAGTGGTCGGTGCCGCTTTTTGAACGCGTCCTGCCGCGCCACCTGACGATTATCTACGAAATCAACGCCCGCTTTCTTGGCGAGGTCGTGGAGAAGCGTTGGCCGGGCAACGGCGAGATGAAGTCGCGGCTCTCGATCATCGAGGAAGGTTACCCCAAGATGGTGCGGATGGCCTACCTGTCGGTGGTGGGCTCGCACACCGTCAACGGGGTGGCGGCTTTGCACACGCGCCTGCTGAAGCAGTATCTTTTCAAGGACTTCGACGATCTTTACCCTGGCAAGATTCAAAATAAGACCAACGGCATCACCCCGCGGCGCTGGTTGAAAGCTTGTAATCACGGTTTGGCCAAGTTGATCGATGAGTCGATCGGCGATCAGTGGCCGAGCCACCTGGATCAACTGCGAGGGCTGGAGAAGTTCCTTCACGACGCCTCCTTCCGGCAGCGTTACGCCGAGATCAAGCGGGCCAACAAGGTGCAGCTCGCCAACACCATCCAGCGGCTCTGCGGGGTCTCGGTCAGCCCGGACGCCCTCTTTGACGTGCAGATCAAGCGCCTGCACGAGTATAAGCGGCAACACCTGAACCTGTTGCACATCCTGAAGCTCTACCGGGATCTGTTGCACAATCCCGACCTGGACATCACGCCACGGGTCTTCATCTTCGGCGCCAAGGCCGCGCCCGGTTATGAATTGGCCAAGGACATCATCTACGCCATCAACAAGGTCGGGGAGAAGATCAACCACGACACGCGGATTCAGGATAAGCTGAAGGTGGCCTTTTTGCCGAACTACCGCATCACCCTGGCCGAGGAGATTATCCCCGCCGCCGACCTCTCCGAGCAGATTTCGACGGCCGGCAAGGAAGCCTCGGGCACTGGCAACATGAAGCTGGCGCTCAACGGAGCCCTGACCATCGGCACGCTGGACGGGGCCAACGTCGAGATCAAGGACGAGGTTGGTGATGACAACATCTTCATCTTCGGGCTGACGGTCGAGGAAGTGGAGGCCCTGTTGGCCCGAGACTATAAGCCCTGGGACTATTACCACCGCGACAGTGACCTCAAGAGCGTCCTGGACTGGCTGACCTGCGACCACTTCACCCCCGGCCACCCTGGAGCCCTGGAGCGCGTCCGCCACAGCGTCCTGGATTGGGGCGACCCCTACCTGGTTTGCGCGGACTTCCGCAGCTACGTCGAGTGCCAGGCCCGTGCCGGTGCTGCCTATCGCGACCGTGAGGCGTGGATCACCAAGGCCATCCTCAATACCGCCCGCGTCGGCTTTTTCTCCAGCGACCGCACCATCTCGGAATACGCCAGGGACATCTGGAAACTCCAACCGCTGCCCAAGGCGTGAAAAGCGTGAGGGTTCTGGGGCCAGTCCGGTGAGGGGCCGTTCTTTGAATACATCGCGGTCGGCAACCTCCCTCCGGTGGGATTTTCCGGGGGGAGCTGGCGGACGAGTTATCGGTCTTTCCAATAGAAGGGGCGTCGCTTGGCGTGGGCGATGGCGATCACCACGATCCCATCGGCCCGCACCGCGTAGATGGCCGAGAACGGGAACCCTCTCATCCGGCATTTCCGGTAGTCATGGTAGCAGATCGGCCACGCTTCGGGAAAATTCTGGATGCGCCGGATTACCTTCTCGAACTCCTCCAGAAACCGTAAACCCAGACCTGGCTCGATGCGATCGTAGTAGTTGAGCGCTTCGGTCAGTTCTTGGAGCGCGATTGGGAGCAGTCGATGCTTCACGCGTGGTAGCGTTGCCGAAGTTCCTGGAGGACTTTTTCACCGTCCAAAGCCTGCACTTCGCCACGTTCGAAGGCGGCCATCCGGGTCTGGCATTCTTCGGCCCAAGCGGGCTCCACGTCCGCAGGTTCCTCCTGATCGAGGCAGGCCAGGAGGAAATCGGCCAATCTGGCCTTTTTACTGGTTGGAAGAGCTTTTAACTCCAATTCAAGCTCCGCAGTCGTCATCTTCGCAATAATCAGTGAAACCCCGTGCCGTTTCAAGCCGTTTCGAGTATCGTCATCAGGCGAACTCCAACGATGCACAAGGCGGTTTCGTGGTCTTCCAGGGTTGCCGAGGCCGCCGAAGTTCCTAAGCTCTACGGGGTGATCAGTTTTCGCGACCCTGGAGCCCCGTTGCCCCGCCGGAGACGGCCCAGCGGCACGACTGGCAAGACAGGTGCCCCGGAGGGAGGTTTCGGTGCCCCGGAGGGAGATCTTGGGGAAGGGGCGGCTTCGGGCGACCTCGACGTTACCGACTTCGATGTGTCCGAAGACGGCCTGCCGGGTGACCTGGACGACGCGGAGGACTTCGAGGCTTCTGACGACCATGACGAAGCGGAGGACTTTGACGACCCGGACTACGCTGAGATCCACGGGCCGTCGGGCAGCGCCTCCGGCGCGGATGAAGCCGCCAGGGCAGCCCAAGCGGCGGCGGTCGCGGCAGAGCTGGCGGAACTGGTGCGCCGCAGCTTTGCGCCCGACGGCTGGTTGGTGCGGAACCTCGGGCTCGACCATCGGGCCGCGCAGGCGACGATGGCCGAGGCCGTCGCGGAGGCCTTCTCGCGAGATGGGCCGCTGCTTTTCGAGGCGGGGACGGGGGTCGGGAAGTCGCTGGCCTACCTGGTGCCGGGGATCTTGCACGCGGTGCAGCGGAAACGCCCGCTGGTGGTGTCGTCCCACACCATCGCCCTTCAGCAGCAGTTGCTGCACAACGATCTGCCGAAGGCCCGAGCCCTTTTTCGCGCGGTGCCCGAGCTGGAGCGCTTCCGCGACTTTAAAGCGGTGCTGATGGTCGGTCGGGGCAACTACCTCTGCGGCCACCGCCTGCGCCAGGCTCTGGCCACCCGCGAGGATCTCTTTAACTCGGAGGAAACTCGCCAGCTCGAAGCCATTGCGACCTGGGCCGAGGCCACGACCACCGGCCTGCGCGAGGAAATCCGCCCGCGGCCCTCGGCCGAGGTCTGGGACTGGGTCAACGCCGACTCGACCAACTGCAATAAGAAAAACTGCACCGCCCAGACCTGCTTCTACCGCCGCGCCATGACCGAGCGAGCCGCCGCGCACGTCATCGTGGTCAACCACGCGCTGCTCTTTAGCCTGATCGGGGCTGGGGCAGGCCAGGGCGGCACGACGCCGGGGATCCTGTTCCCCAAAGACCTGGTGATTCTCGACGAGGCCCACACGCTGCCGGCCATCGCCACCGAGCACCTCGGCCTCAGCCTCAGCAGCTACGGGATCGACCGCGCTCTGAAGCAGCTCTACCATCCGCGGCGCAACAAGGGCCTGCTGGTGAAGCTGCGCGACCGGGCGGGCCAGGAGGAAGTCACCCGCGCCCTGGCCGCCAGCGAGGTCTTTTTCGACGAAATCCGCCAGCGCTACCTCAGCGGAGCCCGCAGCGTGCAGCGCCTCCATGAGCCCCAGTGGGCGGAGCCCCACCCGGTGCCGATCCTCGCCAAGGTCGCGAAGCGCCTCTTGAAGCTGCGGCAGGATCAGGAGGAGGAGGCCCTCAAGGAAGAACTTTCCGACCAGGCCACCCGTATCCAAAGTCTGGCCAGCAGCCTCGCCGAAGCGGTCGAGCTGCGGGCCGCCGGGCACGTTTACTGGCTGGAACGCACCGGCAAGGCCGCCACCCTCATCAACCTCCGCAGTGCTCCGCTCGACGTGGCTCCAGAGCTGCGCCAGCGCCTCTTTGACCGTAATGTCGGGCTGGTGCTGACCAGCGCCACCCTCGACATGGGCACCGGCCTGGGCACTTTCGCCGACCGGGTTGGTGCGGACGAGGCCACCCTCGGCCAGGCCCCCAGCCCCTTCGACTACGAGCGCCACCTCCGGGTGCTGATCGCCCGCGATGCCCCGGAGCCCACCCGCGACCAGGCCCGCCTCAGTGCATCCTACCTTGCCCGCACGATCGCCCGCGCGGCTCTCGCTTGCCCAGGCGGCACTCTGGTCCTCTTTACCAGCTACCAAGACCTCAACGCCGTCCACGAGGCCATTGCGGCTCCGCTGGCGGCGGCGGGAAGGCTGCTGTTGGCCCAAGGCCAAAACCTCTCTCGCGCCGACCTGAAGGAGGCTTTCGTCGCAGCCGGAAACGCGGTGCTGCTGGGCGCAGAGAGCTTCTGGACGGGCTTTGACGTGCCGGGTCCGGCGCTTTCGCAGGTGGTCATCACCCGGCTGCCTTTTGAAGTCCCGACCCACCCGATCGCCGAGGCGCGGGCGGAACAGTGTCGGGCCCAAGGCGGTAACCCCTTCAACGACCTCACCCTGCCCGACGCCGTCCTGAAGTTTCGCCAGGGCCTCGGGCGCCTCATCCGCGGCCCCCAGGACACCGGCAATCTGCTGATCCTCGACAGCCGGATTCTCACGAAAAACTACGGTCGCACCTTCCTTCAGGCCCTCCCCAAGGCCCACTGGGAGCCTCTCTAGCCGAGTCTGCGGGCGTGAACCCGTCCGCTGCCGGGGCGGGGCGACAGCACGGTCGGCCTCCTCTGAGGCCGGGAGGAGGTCGTGGGGGGGCAAGCGAGGGAGGGTTGCGGAGCGATCGGCAACAACGTTGTAACGCGGTTCTGGTTCATTGTTGTCAGGGGGTCCATGGTGCTCGGTGGGGTGCAGGGTTGAGGGAAATGGCGCTGCATCGCGATCTGGAACTCTGGGGAGCTTCAACCCGCCGGGAATGGCACCGTCAGGGACAGTTTTCGGCCCCTGGGACTCTTCCAGGGCTGCGTTACCTTCTCGCGCCTCGGGCATCACCGCGGTCGGCAAGGTTGCCAGTTCGGCGGTCTCGGGCGCGACGGGCCGACGCTCCCGCAGGCCCATCCCAGCAGGGATGGGGATGTTCAGGTCGAGGGGTAGGCCGAGGATCAGGCGCTCCTGCAACGCTCGAAAATAGCGATCCAGCCGTTCCTCTTCCTCAGGCGTGCGGACAACTCTCGATCGGGCCGCCGGGCGGGGGTGGTCAGGGCCGCCGGAGGGCCGGTCTGGGGTTGTCGTGGGCCCACTGGCTGGCCGTGTCTTAGGTGTATAATACAGGGGCTCTGGGGCGGGCACAGGGTAGACCCGTCGTCCAGTCGGGCTGGTGGGGGTCGGCTGCGCCGAGCTGAGGCCAGGGCGTTCCGAGCTGAGGCCAGGGCGTTCCGAGTCGAGGCCGGGGCGTTCTGCCGTCGCCAGCGCGTGGTTGGCAGGAACGGTGGACTTCTCGGGAGCCGGGCGGGGCTCGATCACGCTGAGAGGGCCCGAGGACGACCACGACACCTCCCTGCGGGCCGAGCAGCGGCGGCTGCTCGGGCGCTCGGGACGCGCGTAGGTGAAGGTCGACGTGGGGTAGGCGACCGTGGAGGTGGGGTAGGTTGAGCTGGAGGGGATTGAGGTGGGGTAGAAGTGCATGGCGGGATGATAACAGAAATCCCCCCCGCTGTCGCGACTTCGCATCACTCCAGTTGCTCCAGAGCGAAACTTTTTACTAAACGCTGACCATCAGCGGGTTAAGTGGTAGGGGAAAGTGGTGACGTTTTCGCAGCCATTTTCACCGTCGCCTCCACCGGTTTCCACTCCGGCACCGGCACTGATATAGCCCCGCGCTGTGCCGTCTCTGGAGAGAGCCGTGCGGAGGTCGGGCCGAAACCGACCTGCGGAGCTACGGCACCCCCCGGAGCCTCCCCGACTAGCCGCGCGCGACGCCACCGCTGCTCGCGAGGAGCCCCGGTTGGGCGAGGTGGAAGTCGTGGGCTTGCTCGAAGGCGTGGGCTACGGCCAGCAGGGTCATTTCTGCGAAGGGCGGGGCGATCAACTGGCAGCCGATCGGCAGACCCGCCGCGTCGAAGCCGCAGGGCAGGCTGAGGGCCGGAAGGCCGGCGAGGTTGACGTTGAGGGTGAACACGTCGTCGAGATACATCGCCAGCGGGTCGGCGGTTTTCTCGCCGAGCCGGAAGGCCGTCCCCTGGGTGGTGGGTGTCAGGAGGACATCGACCTGCTGAAATGCCGCCGTAAAGTCGTCGCGGATCAGTTGGCGGGCGGCCTGGGCGCGCTGGTAGTAGGCATCCTGATAGCCCGAGGACAGGGCGAAAGTGCCGAGGATGATGCGGCGCTTGACCTCGTCGCCAAAGCCCGCCGTGCGGCTCTCCGTCATCAGTTCTTCGATGCTGGTGGCACCGGGGGCGCGGTAGCCATAGCGGACGCCATCGTAGCGGGCGAGGTTGGAGGAAGCCTCCGCAGGGGCCAGGGTGTAGTAAACCGGGATCGCCAGGCCGGTGCGCGGCAGGGAGACCGGCACCACGACGTGCCCGGCCCCCTGGAACCACCGGGCCGCCCCCTCGACCGCCTCGCGGACGGCGGGTGAGAGGCCCTCGCCAAAATACTCCTGCGGCAGGCCGATGCGCCACGGGCGAACTACGCTCGAGTCGGAGTCGCTCAGCGAAGCGGCAAAGTGCGGCACCGGGTGGCGGCTGCTGGTGGCGTCACGGGCGTCATGGCCCGCCATCACGTCCAGCAGCAAGGCGCAGTCCTCGACCGTCCGGGCCAGCGGGCCGATCTGGTCGAGCGAGGAGGCGTAGGCCACCAGGCCGTAACGGCTGACCCGCCCGTAGGTCGGCTTGAGGCCGACGACGCCGCAGTAGGCCGCCGGCTGTCGGATGGAGCCGCCCGTATCACTACCCAGAGACAGCGGGCTGTAGCGGGCGGCAATGGCGGCTGCGCTGCCGCCGGAAGAGCCGCCGGGCACCCGCTCCGGATCCCAGGGATTGCGCGTCGGCCCGGTGGCGCTGTTTTCCGTGGAAGAGCCCATCGCGAACTCATCCATGTTCAGCCGACCCCAAGGCACCAGCCCGGCCGCCCGGAGGCGCTCGGTGACGTGGGCATCGTAGGGCGAGACGAAGTTGGCCAGCATCCGGCTGGAGCACGTCAGCGGCTGCCCGGAGACGGCGATGTTGTCCTTCAGCATCACCGGCACGCCGTCCAGCGGCCCCAAGGGTGCCCCGGCGCGGCGCCGGGCGTCGCTAGCCTCGGCGAGGGCCAGGGCGTCC
Source organism: Opitutales bacterium (assembly GCA_036788355.1). Classification (GTDB taxonomy): domain Bacteria; phylum Verrucomicrobiota; class Verrucomicrobiia; order Opitutales; family Cerasicoccaceae; genus DAIQNO01. The sequence goes on from DAIQNO010000070.1 coordinate 8,688, forward strand.
TCCGGGTCGAAGCTGTTGCAGGCGTGCAGCGTCGGCTCCAGGGCCTCCGCCCGCGCCAAAGCCGCTGCCATGACCTCCCGCGCACTCACCCGCCCGGTGGACAGCTCCTGCCCCAGCGCTGCCGCCGTTAAATTGAGCACTTCTGCTGCCATGCCATCCTCATTACGCCCCCAGGGGGTTGCCATCGGTCTCCGGAAATGTCACCGACGCTCTCACCCTAGTGAACGACTGGGGCACCCTTGGTCTGGCCAATGTCGGCCAAGAGATCCTCGAACCACGGCTCGTTGATGTTGAACGGCTTACCACCCTTGACCCGCTCAAACTCGATGGCCCGCAGGCGGCCGCCGTGGTCGATGTCGTGGCCGATCAGCCCGCTGCCACCCTCCAGGGCGACCTGCACGGCGTAATCGGTCATCGACTTGATCAGCCGCAAGTCCTCCGCATTGGCGGGGGCTGACCGGGCGAAATAGCCGCTCTTTTGGATCATGGTCTTCTCCGCGCCGATCTTTCCGGCAAACTGCTGGCCGAACCACGCACCGGGGTTGATTTTATCGAGCATCACGTGGCCGAAGGGATCCCGCGGAACGGGTTGGCCCGCCGCCTCCATCTGCGCGACGATCGCATCGACGCCCGCCCCTTCCGACAGGAAGATGTTCACGCAATCGAGCTCATCCATCACCGCCCGCAGGCGGTCGGCCTCCGCGTCGAGGTCGATGGCCATTTCCGGCACGAAAACCGCGTGAACGTCAAAGCAACGGCGATCCCAGCCCATCCCCGGCACCCAGTCGTCATGCTCCAGGCCGGCCCGATACTCGACCGCCGCCGCCGCTGTCAGCCAGCCGCAGTGCCGCCCCATTACCTCGTGAATGATCAACTCCCGCGGG
>DAIQNO010000071.1:0-9467 GCA_036788355.1 Opitutales bacterium
CAACAGGGCCGGACGTTCTCCCTCGGTGCCACCCTCTCCTTTTGACCGATCACCATCGCCCCACTTGAATCGACCAGGATTATCCTCATTTTAACGGGCTCCAGAGCCTTGTTGCCAGCCCTTTTCGCAAACTTCTCCCTAACAACCACCTATGACCTCTCCAATCTCTCCCCTCGTCATCCTGCTCTCCGTCAGCCTAGGGCTATCCACCGTTGGCGCCCAAGTCACGGACGTGGCAGGCGGAAACCACCATACCTACTGGCTCCTCGACGGCGTGGTCTATTCTACCGGACAGGATCTCCATCGCGGGCTACCCGACAACCGTTTTATTGGCGGGAAGCTCGGGCGCCCGATCGACGACCACGTTTTACCCGGTGCCGACCCGTCGTCGGCCATTGCGCGGGCAAACTATAACCCCTCCATTGGGCCCGTGGAGGGTCTGGAGGGCCTCGACATCGTCAATGTCTCCACTGGGCAGAATGACGGGGCCGCTATCACCGCTGACGGTGCGCTCTACATGTGGGGGGTCAACGACCACGGACAACTCGGCCAGGGCGACCTCCTGGAGCGGGCTCAGGCCGTCCGCGTGAACCTGCCGGAGGGCGTTTCGGTAAGCGAAGTGGTCATAGGTAACGCCCACACCCTCGCCCTCACGACCGCTGGCCAGGTTTACGGCTGGGGCCTCAACCGCACCGGCGTCCTCGGCCTTGCCGAGCCAGATCGCGTCATGGCCCCCACCCTCCTCACCGGACTCACTGGCCACCGCATCGTCGCCCTCGCTACCGGTCAGAACACCCACAGCCTCTTTTTGACCGATGCGGGCCTGCTCTTTGCCGCCGGGCGCAATCCCGATGGCGTCCTCGGCCTCGACGTGCCCGCTGACACCACTGTCCGCGAGCCTACCCTCGTCCCGACCGAGGCCCGCTTTCAGGCCATCGGCGTCGGCGTGCGCACCTCCTTCGCGATTGATACCGACGGCCATCTGTGGGGCTGGGGAGACGGTTCCAAGGCCCACTTTGGGTTAAAGAACCCTGACGGCTCGCCCGATCTGCGGAACCTGCCGACCCCCACTCGCCTGCCCAACGCCCCAGCCAACCTGGTGCAGGTGGCCGCCGGGTCCCGCCACACCGTCGTCCGCGACGCCTCCGGCGACCTCTACACCTGGGGCATCCACACCGTGCTCTCCGGGCAGCTCGGAATTGGTGAACCCCAACCCGGCGCGGCGGGCGAAATCGCCGGCACCATCTACTCCGACCCCCAACAGGTTACGCTCTCGGACGGTGCCCGCGCCACCTTCATCGACTCCATGGCCAACAACGTCTTCGTCGTCACCACTGACGGACGGCTCTTCGCCTGGGGCCAGACCGCCCACGGACGCCTCGGTGACACCGTCAACGCCGCCCACCAGACCACCACCCGCACCGGCCGCACCCTCAACCTCGCCTATCAACCCGTCGAAATGACCCTCCAAGGGCTGGTAAAACACCCGCAGGACTAGGTACCAGCCCGCCACGCCACCCGCAATTCCAGCCCTCCGCACCTTCGACCGCAGAAAAACCCGGGAACTCCTTAAACACTGCCTGGAAGCATCCCTCCTGAAGCAGCACAACTCATTACTCTAAAGTTCCACCCTACCGAAATCTCTGGGAAAGATACAACCTCGCCAGGCGGAGCGTCTCCTGCGGGTCTTGCAGCGTCCCTAAATCGCCAAAGCGGATAGCCAGAAGATCTTCACGCAGTTGCGACTGCGCCCCATCCGGTTCCGCAAGGCTACCAGCCGACCCAGTCGGCATCGCTTCTAGCTTGGGCACGCCCATCGGCGCGCCCGCGATGCCCTCCTCAGCCATCACCCGATCGGGGCAGCGACGGCGGTAGCGACGCAACAAAGCCGCCGCTTCGCGGCGAATCCTGGCGATCCGGCGCCGATGCACCCGCTCCCGCCAGATCAACTTCTCGATCCAAAAACGCAGCTTCCACAGGGCCACGGCCAACCCCGCCACTCCCAGCAACGGCACCAGCGTCCGCACCAGCCGCTCCACGCTCCAACCCCGGTTCCACCAGTCGCGGAAACCGTCCCGCCATCCCGCTAACTTCTCCTTTAGCCCCTCGAAAAAGTTCACCGCCTCGTTTTTTAGAGCCTCGGCCACCTGCGCCTGGTCCACCTGGTCGAAGTTAATCACCCGGCGATACCAGGCCATCCGCAAGCTATCCACCCAGGCATCCCAACCGGTATAGCTGCCGATCGTCGTCAGCCCCGCCAGATCTTCTTCACCGAGTGCGCCCAGCCCGATGGCCGGTGTCGGATCGTGACGCACCCAGTCCTCCCCATCGAAAAGCTCCACCCACGCGTGTGCGGTGGACTGCCGGATCACCAGATAACCCGCCGCCGTATTCCACTCCGCCCCGGCATAACCCACCACCAGCCGTGCCGGAATGCCCGCCGTGCGCGCCAACAGCACCAGCGAAGCTGCAAAATGCTCACACCAGCCCTGGCGACCCGTCAGCAGCCAATCCACAATCGGATAATCCGCATCCTCATAACGCGCCGTGTCCTCCAGGGCGTAACGATACCGCTGCTGCAACCAAGCCGTGGCCCTACGGGCAAAATCCAGCGTCGATAGCTGACCTTCACCCGTCACCGACCCTCCGGCCGTCGCATCGCCTACAATCTCCCCCACCATGCCCCGGAGGGCCTCTAAAGCCGGGCCCTCCTTGGGCACGCCCAGCGTCGTCAAGGGATACTCTAGCGGCGTTGGCTTCCCCTGCTCATTAAAGACATCGGGCACCGGCCCGACTCCCGCCAGCGCCTGCTTCTCGCGCTTCGTCGCCGGCAGCCGATCGCTAATCACCACCCCATCGAGCTGGTAGCCAAAACGGTCAAAGCCCGGCTGCTGGTTCCGAAACAGCCAGCGCTCCTCATCCAACCGCAACTTCATCGACTTGGAAAAACGCACCTCCGCAAAAGTGCCCATCACCGGCAGGTAATCCGCCACCCCCGGCTCCAGGAAAAACTGCCACGTCACCCCATCCGGCCCCGCCCCCCGGCGCAAGTCCGACCGATAGCTGCTGACCCCCGAGTCCAGATGCCGCCCAAAACCCTGATCTGTAATCGCTGAGGCAATAAACTCCCCACCGACATGCCGATCCAGCACCACAATCCGCCAGTAAGGCCGCAACGGCACCGCCTCCAGACTCGGCGGCTGCACCCGCATCGCCAGCGCGTCATCCGTCGAGAGTTCATTCACCTGGCCAAAACTGACCCGATCCGTGAACCCCACCACCCCCGAAGACTGCACCTCGAACAAGTCAAAAGCCTGCTCGATCTCGAAACGGGGCAACGACACGAAAATCACCGTCCCCATCCCCGCCATCAGCACAAAAAGCCCCATCACTAGCCCCACAAATCGCGCATCCAGCACCCTCCGCAAGGCGACCACCAGCGCCACCCAGCTAAACCCCGCCCAATCCGCCCGCGTCAGCACCCGACCCTTCCCCGCCTCGAGCAGGTTCACCACGAACAAGAAGGCCATCGCCAGCGGCGAGAAAATCACCATCTGCACCGCAAAAAGCAGCGACGTCGTCAACACCCCCGAAATCACCAGCGCAAACAACGCCAACAACGCCAGTTGCAGATCCTCCCGCCGACGCCGGTATTGCAACCCCCGCACAAAGGCCAGCAACGCCGACATCCGCAAAATCGCCGCAATCGTATCCCCACCCTGAACGCTGAACAGAAAGTCCAACGCCACCACCAGAATCAGCACCGGCGTCAACGCCACCCAGAAAAACTTCGGCAACCAACCCGGCCAACCGGGGCGTACCAAAGCCACCGCCAACACCAGCAACAGCGGCAGCACCAATCCCTGTCCCGAAAAGTTGATCGAAACCAGCGACCACAGCGCAATCATGGCCAGCCCACCCCCGAGCAGCCACTTCAGGCGGTGGAGGTCTAGCTCACTCAATACTGCCGATTTGTCGTCCATTGACCAAAACATGCACCCCCCGCAAGCTCCCCGGAGAAAACGTCAGCACTGCCGCAAAGCCCGCCGCCTCCGCCGCTGGGCACGTCGCCACCCGCTCCAACAAGGCCAAAGTCTCCAGCCAACCCTGGAGATCCCCCTGGTGGCCCATCAGTCGCGGGGTGCCGCCGTTGACCATCGCCCCCAGCAACTGCTCCCGCCGGAAAAAATCCTCCGCCAACGTCGCCGCCCAACGCACCATCAGCTCAAACTGCGCATCATCGCTCCACCGCGACTTCAAGCTATCCACCACCATCAGGTAGCCATCCTGGCTCTCATCCATCAACTGCCGCACCATCAACCGCTGGTGCCGGGCCGTCGCCTTCCAATGCACCAGCCGCTGCTGATCCCCGGCCTGATACCGCCGGATGTTGTAGAGCTGATCTCCCGCCCCCGGACGCCGCAAAAACGCCCCCGGACGCGGGTGCGGTCGCGTCACCGGGAAAACACAGTCATACTCCACCCGCGCCGGCAGCACCACCGCCTCCCGCTCCGCGTGGCTGTGCAAAAACTTCCGCAAAAACCCAAAAGGGTAGCTCGACTCCAGGGCCACCACCCGCAGCACCTCCCGCCCGCGCCGCTGCGGCGTCAACTGCCACGGTGTGGACACCGTTTTACCCGGCTGGATTGCCCGATCCAGCAACAACCGCTCCACCACCGGCTCCAGTGACGTCGCCACCTCGATCTGCAAGCTAAACGACGGCAACAGCCGCTTCGTGTTCCACAACTCCACCGCCACCACCGCCGGTTCCCCCACCCGCAGCACCGGCGGCGGCAAAACCCGCCACCGAATCCCCCCAAAATTCGCCCCACTCAGCAACCCGCTCAGCAACAAGCTCGAAAACAGCAACGCCAACGCCAGAAACAGGATGTTGCTCGCCCCCCCCGCATTGTAGGCCGCCGCCCCAATCCCAAAGCACACCAGCATCAAGACGAAACCCGTCATCGTCGGCGTCGTCCGCCGACCCTCCGGCGGCAACAACAGCCACCACAACAACCGCCAGCCAAAATGCGCCGAACCCGCCACCGGGCGGCTGCGAGACCCAAACCACCCATCGGCGGCATCCGAACTGGAAACCCTCATCGCCATCCCGAAAAATGCTCAGCTCGGCTGCGGCAACCCATCGACAATCCGCTTCAAGACCGCCTCCACCGCCCGCCGCGTTTCTAGTGGATCGGCCACAAAACGACTCAGATTCAGCCGATGCGTCAAAACCGGCCCCACCATCAGCGCCACATCCTCCGGCAGCACAAAAGAGCGCCCCTTCAACAACGCCCGCGCCTGCGCCGCCGTCTTCAACGAAATCGCGCCCCGCGTGCTGACCCCGTGCCGAAACTCCACCTCCGAGCGCGTCGCCGTCACAATCCGCAACAGGTAATCCAGCACGCTATCCTCGATAAACACCCTCGGCACCGCCGCCTGAATCTGCAACACCCCCGCTGCATCCAGCACCGGCTCCAAGTCGAGCTGGTCGTAGTGCCGATTGGCCTCCGACCGACCCAGCACCTCGCGCTCACTCTCCACCGACGGATAACCCATCTGCAACCGCATCAAAAACCGGTCCATCTGACTCTCCGGCAGTGGAAACGTCCCCTCAAAGTCCGTCGGGTTCTGCGTCGCGAAAACCATGAACGGCGACCCCACGGAATGCGCCACCCCCTCGATCGAGACCTTCCCCCGATCCATCACTTCCAACAACGCCGACTGCGTCTTCGGCGTCGTCCGATTGATCTCATCCGCCAGCACAATGTTGGCAAAAATCGGCCCCTGCCGAAAAATAAACTGCCGATGATGGTCGTCGTAGATTGAAACCCCCACCACATCCGACGGCAGCAGGTCACTGGTGAACTGAATCCGGCTAAACTGGCAGTCAATCGACCGCGCCAGGCAGTAGGCCAAGGTCGTCTTCCCCAGACCCGGCAGGTCCTCCAGCAAGACGTGCCCCCCCGCCGCCAACGCGATCAGAATGTCATCAATCACTCGATCCTTCCCCCGGATCACCCGCTGGATATTCTGCCGAAGCCCATCAAGATGCCGACGAAGCGCCGGCGCTGCCACCAAAGAATCGTCAGTCACCGAACTCATAAATAAAGGCGCGATAAGGAAAAACAGCGGGGAAAATCGATAAAACAACTTGGACAGCAAGGGGAGCCAGAAGCGACGGCCAAAAAATCGATCCAACCGGCAATCTGAAAGTAAAACCTTCAATCTGCCAGCATAACCGATTCACCGGCCCACAATAACCGTAGGTTATCACCCGCAGACCCCATCATCGGCCAGATCGCTGCAAAATCAAGCCCCCGAGGGGAAACTCCCTCACATTTCGCCCCAACCCCCCAGCCACCCCCCTGCCCGACACCGTAGGACCTGCCAACCTCGCCGCCCGCCAAACCCACCCCCCACAAAAATGCCCCACCTTCATGTATCCATCATGTTCTACAGATTAAACCGCTCAACCCCAACACTTTATAAAAATCTTGGCTCTGGAGCAACTGGAGTGATGCGAGCGGTGGAAATGCCGCCCTATTTCTGCTAAGCTACCGTCCTGTAGTCGCCCCGCTCCCTAATTCAGCCCACTCTTCCCGCCCGCAGTAAGCCCCCGCCCCAGACCGCCCAGCCAATAAACCAGCCGATGAGCCTAACGCCGCCCCCGACCACCGGGAAAGCCAGCCTTGACCTTTCCACGCTAAAGAAGTCTCCTATACCGCACCCTCCTCGGCCACTGCCCGAGGTGACCGTTTCCCTCAACCCGATCCCACCCTTGGCCGACGTTTCCCACATCCGCAATTTCTGCATCATCGCCCACGTCGATCACGGCAAGACCACCCTCTCGGACCGGCTGCTGGAGCACACCCGCACCGTCGAGCAGCGCGACATGAAGGCGCAGCTCCTCGACGCCATGGACCTGGAACGGGAGCGCGGCATCACCATCAAGTCGCACCCCGTCTCGATGCTCTACTCCCTCGATGGCAAGGACTACCTCCTCAACCTCATCGACACCCCCGGCCACGTCGATTTCTCCTACGAAGTTTCCCGCTCCCTCGCCGCCTGCGAAGGTGCCCTCCTCCTCATCGACGCCGCGCAGGGCATCGAGGCCCAGACCATGGCCAACTTCCAGCTAGCCACGGAGCAGGGGCTGACCATCATCCCCGTCATCAACAAAATTGACCTCCCAGGAGCCGACATCGAAGCCATCGAGCACCAACTGGAGGAAATCCTCACCATCCCCAAGGAAGAAGCCATCCGCGCCAGCGGTAAAGCCGGCATCGGCATCGAGGCCATCCTCCGCGCCGTCATCGAGCGCCTCCCTCCCCCGCGCTGGTCGGACTACCCCCGCACCCGCGCCCTCGTCTTCGACAACGTCTATGACTCCTACAAGGGCGTCATCTGCTTCACCCGCGTCTTCTCCGGCACCATCAAGGCCGGCGACGAAGTCCTGCTGATGTCCACCAACACCCGCACCCTCGTCAAAGAAGTCGGTCGATTCTCCCCGCAGATGATCCCCGAGGAAAAGCTGACCGACGGACGCACCGGCTATGTCGTCACCGCCATCAAAACGCTCCAGGATATCAAAATCGGCGACACCATCACCCACTACCGCGAGCCCGCCGCCGACATCCTCGCCGGTTACAAGGAAGTGCGCCCGATGGTCTTCGCCGGCATCTACCCCATCGACACCAGCGACTTCGAAAAACTGAAGTCCAGCATGGCCAAGCTGCAACTCAACGACTCCGCCCTCACCTATCAAAACGAGTCCTCCGTCGCCCTCGGCTTCGGCTTCCGCTGCGGCTTCCTTGGCCTCCTCCACATGGAAATCGTCCAGGAGCGCCTCCGCCGGGAATACGACCTCGACATCATCTCGACCTACCCCAGCGTCATCTATCGCGTCTATAAAACCGACGGGACGATGCACCTCATCGACAACCCCGTCTTCATGCCGGACCCGGCAGAAATCCACCACGTCGAGGAACCCACCATCACCGCCACCATCCACCTCCCCTCCACCTCCATCGGCGACACCCTCTCCCTCATCTCCGAAAAACGCGGCACCTGCACCAAGACCGAAACCATCGACAACAGCCGGGTCATGCTGACCTGCCACCTCCCGCTCAACGAAATCCTCGTCGATTTCAACGACCGCCTCAAGTCCATCACCAAGGGCTACGGCTCCATGGACTACGAAGTCGGCGAGTTTCAGACCGCCGACCTCGTCAAGCTCGACATCCTCGTCAACGCCGAGAGCGTCGATGCCTTCTCCTCCATCGTCCACCGTGACAAAGCGGAGGGCAAGGGAAGGATGCTCTGTAGCCGCCTGAAGGAAATCCTCCCTCGCCAGATGTTCAAAATCGCCATTCAGGCCTCCATCGGAGCCCGCATCGTCGCCCGCGAGGACATCAGCTCCTTCCGCAAGGACGTGACCGCGAAATGCTACGGCGGTGACATCTCCCGCAAGCGGAAACTCCTCGAAAAGCAGAAAGAAGGTAAGAAGCGGATGAAGCAGATCGGCAGCGTCTCCATCCCTCAGGAGGCCTTCATCCAAGTCCTCAAGTCCAGCACCTAAACCGCCCGACTGACCCGTTCTTTCCTAGTCCCCCAACCAAAAATCCACGATTGCAGCGGACCATTGTCGCAGCGCTTCTCTCATTCCAGGGAAATCACCGCCGAGCTGCCAGCACCGCCCGTGTTCATCTCCCGGTAGGCAGCGATCATCGCCTCCGCTAAGGCCCGCCAGTCCTCGATGCGCTGGCCCTGCCAAGCCGATACCCGCACCGCCCGGCGTGCCGCCTCTGCCGACACCCCCATCGCCGACAGCACGTGCGACGGCCCCTCGTGGCCCGTCGCGCAGGCCGACCCCGTCGAAACCGCAAAGCCGCGCCGATCCAACTGCGCCACCCACCGCGTATTGGTGAACTTCGGCAGCAGCAACGCCGACGTGTTGTCGAGTCGCTCCGCCTCGCGGCCTAAAATCACCGTTTCCGGCAGTTCCGCGAGGATCCGCCCCTCCAGCACCTCGCGACCCGCCCGCCACGCCAACCGCTGAGCCGCCAAGCCCGCCTCCGCCGCCGCCAGAGCCGCCACCATCGACGCAATCCCCGGAAAGTTCTCCGTGCCTCCGCGATGCCCGCCCTCCTGCTCCCCACCCGGTTGGAGTTGCAACCCCGCGTGGTCGCCACCCAATCGCACCCAACCCACCCCCTTCGGCCCGCCAAATTTGTGCCCGCAACCCACCAAAAACGGCGCGTGAGCCAGTTCTTGCGAAACCGCCGCCAGCTCCGCTACCGGACGCTTCCCCAGCCACTGCGAGGCATCGCACAGAAAGGGCACTGCCGCCGCCGCGCACTGCCGCGCCGCCGCCGCCCAGGGCTGCATCACCCCCGTCTCATTATTCACCGCCATCACCGCGACCAGCGCCGGACGTCGCCCGCTCGACGCCACTTCCGCCCAAG
>DAIQNO010000072.1:0-3995 GCA_036788355.1 Opitutales bacterium
ACCCGTTTCTGAAAAGTCGCCCACGATCACCGGCCCATAATGACCCCGGATTTTCCTACAGAGCCCGCCAACCAGACTGAGGGTGGCGGGGGAGCCAACCTGGAACCGGGCCAGGTCAAGGCCGCCCTCCGTGACGAGGCGAGGTCTTTGGGTTTCGACGCTTTCGGGGTGGCGGAGCTGCCAGTCGAGCTGCGCGGAGACTATTTTCGTCGCTGGATTGCCGAGGGTCAGCACGGCACGATGACGTGGCTGGCGCGAGACCCCGACCACCGGTTGAACGCCCGGCACCGGCTGCCCGAGGCGCAATCGGTGGTGGTCGTCGGCCTGAATTACTACCAACCCGATAACCCGCGCCACGGGTATCGCCTGGCGAAATACGCCCTGGGGAAAGACTACCACGGCTTCATCCTGAAGCGGCTACAACGGCTATGCCGATGGCTGCGGGAAACGGTCGGCAGTGCCCAGCGCCCCTACGTCGATACCGGCCCGCTCCTGGAGAAACCCCTCGCCGAGGCGGCGGGTCTCGGCTGGCAAGGTAAGAGCACCATCTTGATCCATCGCCCCCTGGGGACGTGGCTCTTTCTCGGGACAATCTTGACCACCGCCAAGCTGCCACCCGACCTGGCCCCCGGTGCCCGCCCTAAAGACCACTGCGGAGGCTGCACGCGTTGCCTCGATGCCTGCCCGACGCGGGCCATCACGGCCCCCTACCAGCTCGACGCCCGCCGCTGTCTGAGCTACCTGACGATCGAGCACGACGGCCCCTTTCCCCTGGAGTTTCGGCGAGCCCTGGGCAGCCGCGCTTTCGGCTGCGATGAGTGCCTGGACGTCTGCCCGTGGAACCGCTGGGCGCAGGTCACCAGCGAGGCCCGCCTGTCCCCCGTCCCCTACCCCGACATCGCGACCATGCTGCGGTGGAGCCCCGAAGACTTTGCCGCCGCCACTTCGGGCACCGCACTGAAGCGCACGGGCCTCCGCCGCTGGCACCGCAACTTGCTCGTCGTTCTGGGCAACATCGGCGCCCTGAATGACCTCCCGTTGCTGGAGCCGTTTCTCGCCGCGTCACCGGGGGCTTCCACAGCTACGGAGTCAGAGGTGGCAGAAGATTACCTGCCAGAGCACGCCCGCTGGGCCGCAGCGGAGATTCGGCAGCGACATGGCGGAAAAGTCGCCCCTTGAAGCCGGGTGCCCGAAGCTCACCGGAGGTTGCCCAGGCCGGGTCTTCGCGCTTCTTTCACCACATTCTTGACCCGTTACAGCCCCTTCTCGGCCCATCTCTCGGGCGGGAGCACCCTACGGGTGAAAGATTTCTGCTGGTTCCCGCTCGACGGGCAATCCCGCCCCATCCGTCAGGCCCTCGATGGCTCCCCCAGGCAACGGGTAACGGAAAACCTTTCCTTCGAAGTTTTTCATCACGATCTCCCGCTCATTGCTCTCGATCACGTAGTCGGGGTTGATCGGCACCTTGCCGCCGCCACCTGGGGCGTCGATGACGAACTGCGGGATGGCGTAGCCGGTGGTATGGCCGCGCAGCCCCCGGATGATGTCGATGCCCGTCTGCACATCGGTGCGAAGGTGGCGACTCCCAGTGATCAGATCGCACTGGTAGAGGTAATAGGGGCGCACCCGGATCCGCAGCAACCGGTGGACCAGCTCGCGGATCGTTTCCACGTTGTCGTTGACCCCCTTCAGCAGCACGCTCTGATTGCCCAGAGGCACCCCGGCGAAGCTCAGTTGCTCAGCGGCGTCGGCCAATTCATGGGTGATTTCGCGGGGGTGGTTGACGTGGATACTCATCCAGATCGGCCCATGCCGGCGGAAAATCTCGCAGAGTTCCGGCGTGATGCGCTGCGGCAGAAAGACCGGAATCCGCGAACCGATGCGGATAAACTGCAGGTGCGGGATCGCCCGAAGTCGCCCCAGCAGGGCGTCGAGCTTCTGGTCGCTCAGCAAGAGGGGGTCACCGCCGGAAAGCAGCACGTCGCGCACCTCTGTGTGCTGCTCCAGGTATTGCAGGGCTTCCTCCAGATTGGGGTGGAAGTTGTAATCCTGGGCGTTCGAAACCAGCCGACTGCGCGTGCAGTAGCGGCAATAGGCCGCGCAGCGATCCGTCACCAGCAGCAGCACGCGGTCGGGGTAGCGATGCACCAGTCCCTTCACCGGCATCGACCCCTCCTCACCCACCGGATCGAGCAGCTCCTCGGGCGCGGTGTAAAGCTCCCCGCCGCGCGGGATGAGCTGTCGCCGCAGTGGGCCCTCAGGGTCGTCCTGCTCGATCAGGTTGAAAAAATAAGGCGTGATCGCCAGGGCCAACTTGTTCCCAGCGTGCGCACAACCGGCACGCTCATCCGCTGACAGGTCGAGGTATTCCTCGAGCTGCTCCATCCGCGTCAGACGGTTCTTGAGCTGCCATTTCCAGTCATTCCACTGCTCCGCCGGGACGTGCGCCCAGTGCCCTTGTCCGTGAAACCATTCCGTCGGGAGATTCTTCATTACGTGCGTTCTGACGAGATCATCGGCCAAACCAGACAACATTTCAATCAATTATCTAAATGTTTAGATTTTTCGATGGATGACCGTGCAAAATCCGGCGTTCTTGGTGCCATCAGGCGGCGTCCCGCGGTTTTTTTCTGCGGAACCACAACCAGAATCCAGGAAACCTCTCCGCCGATGGGTTGCGAGGCCCCCGACTCCCTCAGTGCTGCCAGGCTGGCGACCAGCAGGTGGTGCGACCGCCGACTACCGCCCTCGATAGCGGTGTTCCGGTCGCCGGGCAGATGCCGCCATCGCGCCAGCGGTGGTTGAACAGCCAAGTGTCCGGGATGGCCGCATTCATGCCGTGGGGCAAGGGAGCCCCTCCCTCCCCTGCAATGACGCAGAGGGCATCCGTGCAGACCTCCTTCAGGCGGGTAAACAGAACCCGCGCCTCGCCGGAAGAGATCTCCCCGGAACGCCGATCGGGCCGCAGTTGGCTGCGCCAGAGGATCTCGTCCGCCATCCAGTTGCCTAACCCGTTAAAGTATCGCTGATCCAGCAACAGCGCCTTGAGGGGCGTCCGCGCCCGCTTCTCCAGAATGCTCAAGAAGACTTCCAGCGTGAAGGCCGCCTCCTGCGGCGGGCTGGGGCGGCTAGACCACCACTCCGGAGGCGTCGCCCCCGCCGAAAACAACACCCGGCCAAAAAGACGCGGATCGGTAAAGATCAGCGCTCGGTGCCCCGTCAGCAGCACAAAATGGTCATGGGGCCCCGGCTGATACGGCAGCGGAGCTGTCGCCAGTTGCCCGGTCATCCCGAGGTGTAACCCCAACCACCCAAAATCCCCCGTGAAGGCCATCAGCTTGCCGCTGGTCAGGCGCTGTTGAAATCGCGCTCCAACCAGCAACCCCTCCAGTTGCCCCAGATCGGTCTCCCGAAAAATCCGCTTCTCGGCCCGCAGCAGCACCGCCTCGATCACCTCGTTGAGACCAACCTCCCACTGTTTCGCAAAATAGACCACCTCGGCCAACTCCGGCATGGGACGGAAAGGAAGCCATCCGACCCCAAAACGCAACCCGATCGCGAAGACTCAACCTCTCAGCACCCCGATCGCGAAAACCCGACCTCTCAGAAGGCCGCTCAGCACGTCCTGAAGAAAACCTGCCCAAAAATCTATCCCCGTCCCGGACGATTCACCGTCCCGGCCAATTCAACTGCGGATAGCCGCGGCGTGGGCTTGCAGGAGTTCGAGCAGCTCAATGTCCAGGACGTGCCCGTGAAAGGCCTCGTGGCGCATCCCTTCGCGGTCGGTGTCGAGGATGCCAAAGCCCCCGGTGAACTGCCAGAGGGCGATGCCAATGTGGTTGCGGGCGAGGATTTCGAGGTAATCCCTCATCCAAGGAAGGAAAGTGCGGCCCGGCAGCAGGCGTTCCGCGCCAGCCTCCCCACAATGCACCCCGCACCCAAAGCTGATCGCCCGCTCAAAGGGGGCCAGCATCAATTCCAGGCGACGTTTCCCG